>JAWAPV010000059.1:0-7740 GCA_038894255.1 Bathyarchaeia archaeon | reverse complement strand
TGGTGTTGTTGGTCCAACTTGTCCGCCAGTCATTCCGTAGTTGAAGTTGTTGGCGCATACAACCTTAATTCCAATGTTTCTTTGCGCAGCGTGGATAAAGTGGTTTCCCCCTATGGCGAAGAGGTCACCGTCACCGCTTATAACAACAACTTCCAGCTCTGGATTTGCAAGTTTGACGCCAGTTGCAAAGGCTATGGGGCGCCCATGGGTTGTGTGGAAGGAATCCACATTCGTATAGCCAGCAGCCCTTCCAATACAGCCTATTCCAGAAACGACAACGAGCTTGTCAAGATTTATTTGCAACTCGTCAAGCGCTTGTATAAAGGCGTTGAGTATTATGCCGTTTCCGCATCCTGAACACCATATGTGGGGCATCATGGCAGCTCTCAAATATTTTGAAAGGGGATGCTGCTCAACGGCTTCCGTCATTTGCAATACCTCCTTATAAATTCGAGGATTTCCATCGGTGTATGCGGCTCCTCACCCAACTTTGGTATATGATAAACAAGCGTTCCTTTCGCGGCTCTTTCAACTTCCCTCACCATTTGTCCACAGTTCATTTCCGGAACAATTATGGCTTTGGCTTTTTCAGCAGCTTTCGTCACGTGCTTTTCTGGGAAAGGCCATAGGGTGATCAGTCTGAGGAGGCCAGCTTTTATTCCGTTTGCGCGAGCTTTCCTAACAGCGCTTAATGCTGACCGCGCCACTATGCCATAAGCCACAACCGCAATCTCCGCGTCTTCAAGCATTATCTCCTCTACCTTAACTATTTTGTCAGCGTTTTTGTTTATTTTATCACAGAGTCTTCTCACAAGTTTTGCCTGGACTTCAGAGCTTGAAGTTCGCGGAAATCCTTGCTCGTCGTGCGTTAGCCCGGTGGCGTGAAAACGGTAGCCCTCGCCAAAACAAGCCATGGGCGGAACCAAGTCGTCTTCAGGCATAAATGGCGCGTATTTATCTCTTGGCACGTTGGGTTTTTTGCGGTTCACAATCTGAATTTTGTCTGGCGGGGGAATTGTCACTTTTTCCCACATGTGCGCCACAATTTCGTCGCCCATCAGCAACGTTGGAACACGGTAGGTTTCTGACATGTTAAAAGCTTCAATGGTTAAGTCAAACATTTCCTGCACGGAACAAGGCGACAACGCGATAATTCCATAATCGCCGTGAGAACCCCACTTTGCCTGCATAACATCTTGCTGGCCCGGCAGCGTAGGCTGTCCGGTGCTTGGTCCGCCACGCATGATGTCTACTACAACACACGGCGCTTCGGTCATAACTGCTAAACCGATGTTTTCTTGCATGAGACTAAAGCCCGGCCCAGAAGTTGCAGTCATTGCTTTTAGTCCGGCATATGAGGCCCCAATTACTGCTGCCATGGAGGCGATTTCGTCTTCCATTTGCACATAAATTCCTCCGAACTCGGGCATTCTCTCTGATAAGTGTTCAGCGATTTCCGTTGCTGGCGTAATTGGGTAGCCTGCGAAGAATCTGCATCCTGCGGCGATTGCTCCTTCAGCGCACGCCACATCGCCATTCATGAAGTGGGTTCCACTTAGTAGTGTTTTCTTTTTCAACATTTTTCTTCACCTTTGCCTTCTTTTTCAACAACAAAGATTGCGAAATCGGGGCAGACGGCGGTGCAGAAGCAACAGAGAAGACACTTGCTTTCGTCTGTGATTTTCGGCGGGTGCACTCCTCTCGCGTTTATCTCGTCTGATTCTTCGAAAACTTTTTGTGGACAATATTCTATGCAGTAGCCGCAGCCTTTACACTGGTCTTTAATGATGCGAATCTCGGCTTTTGGTTTCCTTATGTTTTTGCTGTCTAAAGCTGCATGTCTAATTCTTTCAGGCACGCTTATTCCTCCACCAGCGTCTTCTCGAAAACCTTCTTGGCTGTTGATATTTCTTCTGGCGTAACAGTGTCAACAAGTAACTTCATTTCGCGGATTTTTGAAGCAAACTTTTCGCCTTCAGCCGCTGAAGCCCAGAGCAACTGCAACCTTTCCTTACGAAGGCCGTTTTGTTCCATCTTCTTCCACAGTTTTTCAACGCGTTTTTGCGTCTGGTAATTAGCGTTAATGTAATGGCAATCGCCAGGATGGCATCCACTTATCAGCACGGCCGCAGCCCCACGCGCAAATGCTCTTTCGACAAATTTCGGAGCCACTCGCCCAGAACACATTGTTCGGATAATACGCGCGTTAGCCGGATATTGCATGCGGCTGACTCCGGCAAAGTCTGCGCCTGCGTAGGAACACCAGTTGCAGCAGAACGCCACAATCTTCTTGTCTGCGTCATGTTCTGTTACTGCGTCTATTTGCGCAATAATTTGGTCGTCAGTAAAGTGGTTTTGGGTTAAGGCGTCAAAGGGGCACTCTGCCGCGCATGTTCCACAGCCGCCGCAAGCAGCTTCTACGATTGATACTTTTTTCAGGTTTTTGTCAAGAGTTATTGCGTTGTAAGGGCAAACCTTTGTGCAAAGCCCGCATGCCTTGCACTTTTCCGAAAAAGTTATGGGAGTGATTGCTTCCACGGTGACTTTACCCTTCGCCATCAGTATGCTTGCTCGGGCCGCGGCTGCGCTTGCTTGGGTCACGCTGTCCTTGATGTCTTTGGGTGATTCAGCGCATCCGGCGAAGAATATGCCGCCTGTTGCTGCGTCTACTGGTCTCAGTTTTGGATGGGCCTCGAGGAAAAAGCCGTCGGTGTTTCTTGAAAGCGTTAATAAGCGTTGTATTATTTCGCTGTCTTTCCTCGCTTCTAACCCTATAGATAGGATTGCCATGTCAACATTTATGTTGTAAACTTCATTCTGTAAGGTATTTTCTCCAATAAGCCACAAATTGCGTGTTTTGCGGTCTTCTTTTATTTCGGCTGGAAGCCCACGAATGAATATTACTCCTTCTTTTCTTGCGCGTTTGTAAAGGTCTTCAAAGCCTTTCCCGTAAGCGCGTATGTCAACATAGAAAACATAGATTTCTGTTTCTGGCCAGTGTTCTTTAATCAGCAAGCTGTCTTTTATAGTGTTCATGCAGCAAACATTACTACAGTAAAGTCTGCCGTTTCTGTCAGACCTTGAGCCTACGCATTGTACGAAGGCTACGCGTTTGGGAATTTGCATGTCACTTGGCCGCAGTAGACGCCCGCCAGATGGGCCACCAGCGTTTATCAGCCTTTCAAATTCGAGTGATGTTATAACGTTTGGGTATTTGCCGTAGCCGTAATGGGGAAGCGTTGAGGGGTCAAAAACGTCTGCGCCTGTTGCGACAATTATCGTGCCCACTTCAAGTTGGACAGTTTCTGGCTGCATCTCAAATTTGATTGCTTGTCTCTCGCATGCTTTCAGGCATTTGTCGCAGACCACAACGTTATCCTTGTTAAGGCATAAGTTCATGTCGATTATGTATGTTGCGGGAACCGCTTGCGCAAAAGGCGTGTAGATCGCATGCCGCGTTGCCAGTCCAACGTCGAACTCGTTAGGCGCAACAACGGGACAGACTTTGGCACATTCGCCGCAGGCAGAGCAGTCTTTCGTAACATACCTCGGTTTTTTGAGCACTTTCACTTTAAAGTTGCCAATGTACCCTTTAACCTCGACCACTTCGCTGTTAGCCAAAAGTTCAATGTTTGGATGATGACCAACGTCAGACATTTTAGGCGCCAAAATACAAATTGAGCAGTCCATCGTCGGGAAGGTTTTATCTATCCTTGCCATCATGCCTCCTATGCTGGGTTCTTTTTCGACTAAGTAAACATGGTAACCCGTATCCGCCAAATCCAATGCCGCTTGTATCCCGGCCACGCCGCCGCCTATAACAAGCGCTGCTCTTTTTATAGGAACCTCAATCTCTTCCGCGGGCTGAAGCAAGGCGGCTTTTGCAACCGCCATTTTCACGAGGTCTTTTGCCTTTTCTGTAGCTGATTCGCGGTCATACAGGTGAACCCAGCTACAGTGCTCTCGTATGTTAGCCATTTCAAAAAGGTATTTATTCAGCCCAGCGTCTTCGCAAGCTTTCCTGAACGTTGGCTCGTGCAGCCTTGGAGAGCACGATGCGACAACAACGCGATTGAGCTTATGCTCTTTTATATGCTTCTTTATTTCTTCTTGCCCTTGGTCTGAGCAGGTGTAACGGTTATCTTGAGCAAGAACCACGTGAGGAAGCGTGGCAGCGTATTTTGCTACCTCGGCACAGTCGACTGAACCAGCAATGTTGAGGCCGCAGTGACAAACATAAACGCCTATGCGTATGTCCTCAGAATTCTGCTCGTTTCCCTTTTCCGTCAAGTTTTCATCCTCGCAAAGATTTCAAGTAAGCTTCAATAGATTCTGCAGCGCGTTTCCCAGCGCAAACCGCCTCAATAACCGTGGACGGGCCTGTAATTACGTCGCCGCCAGCAAAAACGCCTTTAACGCTTGTTTCCATCGTAAATGGATCAACCCAGATCGAACCGTCATCGTTCAACTCTACATCTTTAGGTAAGAAACTTGTGTCAGGGGATTCGCCAATTGCTAAAACCACCATGTCAGTGTCGAGTTTAAACTCGGAATCTTCTATGGGGACCGCTTTTCTTCTCCCGCTCTCATCAGGCTCTTCTAGCCGCATGTGCACACATTCAATACCAGCAACTTTTCCATCATCTCCCAACAATTTTTTAGGAGAAACCAAAAACTCAATTTTGGCCCCCGCAGCCTCGGCTTCGTGAACCTCCCATGGAATGGCGGGCATCTCTTCTCTGGAGCGTCGATACAGAACCGTTACGTTTTTTGCTCCAAGTTTTAATGCAGTTAGGGCCACATCCATTGCAACGTTGCCGCCGCCGATGACAACCACGTTTTTGCCAACTTCGACGCTTTCGCCAAAGTTAACATGACATAGAAAATCCAGAGCATGGACCACTCCTTTTAGAGTTACGCCTTCAATTTTCTGTTCTTGGCTGCTATGCGCTCCAGCTCCAACAAAAATTGCCTTGTAACCTTCTCTCCACAAATTACTAAAAGCAGTGTCTTGACCCACCGCGCTCTTTGTTCTAATTTCCACCCCTAGCTCTTTCAAATGCTGAAGTTCCTTTTGCAAAGTTAGTTTAGAAAGGCGATGTTCAGGGATGCATTTTCTCAGCATTCCACCTGCTTCTGGAAGGGCCTCGAAAATTGTGACGCCATACCCTCTTAGGCTTAATTCATACGCAACTGTTAGCCCAGCAGGCCCAGAGCCTATAATTGCAACTTTCTCCTCGTGAACCTCTTGGGCTCTTTTCATCTTCTCTTCTTTGAGATACTCTTGATAAATGCGTTCCGCTTTCTCTAAAACTTCTTCTTTGTTTAATCCAGCTCTTTCGGGATGAAAGCATACAGAGAGAGTTGTTAAAGGTAAAGGGACGTTGTGAACGATTTTGTGTAAGGCTTCTTCGAATGATTTAGTGTTTCCTTCCTTTGCGGCAATTTTCCGCATGAAAAGAAAGATTTCTGGAAGCTTCAAGGCTTGATTACATCTTTTTTGGCAGCGGTAACACCAAGCGCAGAGCCAAATTTCTGTCGAAGCTACAGCGCTTTCTGGATTAAAGAATATTTTTTCGAGAAGCTTGCGGGGATTGTAGCTTTTCCCAAGAAGATTAGCCATAGGGCAGCTGGCTGTGCAAATTCCACACTCATAACAATATTTTAGTTTCTCAGCATCCAAAAGATGCTCAACATCTTCTTTGGACAGTATGGTCTTCGCGGCTGGCACGGTTGCTAGTCCTCTCTAGTACAGCGGAAACCCTCCAATATAAAAGTTTACAAACGTAAAGCTTTTTTGGCAACCGTTCGCAAATAACAACTAACCCGTGAACCCTTATAAGCTGAACCTTGTTTAAAACACAAAAGTCAAGGGATGCAAAAATGAGGAAAATTAAAGTCGGATTGTATGGAATCGGCGTTATTGGAAGTATGATTGGAAGATACTTGCTCGAGAAAGAAGGATTAAGCATTGTATGCGCAATAGACATAGCTAAGGATAAAATTGGCAAAGATTTGGGCCAGACATTGGGCAGTGGAAAGAAACTTGGAATAACAGTTTCGAAAAACGTGAATGACGCTTTTTCTAAGGCGAAACCCGACGTCGTCATCCACGCAACTTCATCATTCCTAAAAGAAACGTTTCCCCAAATAGCCTCAATAGTTAAGCACGGCGTAAACGTTGTATCCACGTGCGAAGAACTTTCGTACCCCTACACAAACGAACCGCAACTCGCAAATCAACTGGATAAGCTTGCAAAAAAACACGACGCTACAGTTTTAGGAACCGGCATAAACCCTGGCTTTCTCATGGACGCTCTAGTAATAATGCTAACTGCTCCATGCCAGAAAATAGACAAGATAGAAGCCACCAGAGTTATGGACGCATCTACGAGGAGGCTACCCTTCCAAAAAAAGATAGGCGCAGGATTAACAATTAAAGAGTTTGAAGAGAAAATTAATAAAAAACAAATTACGGGCCACGTTGGGCTTGAGCAATCTATATCGATGATTGCTGCCGCGTTAGAATGGAAACTCGACAAGGTCGTAGTTGAGGCTGTTGCGCCTGTAATTGCAACTAAAGAAGTCAAAAGCAAAGAAGTAAACGTTGAGGCTGGAAACGTCGCCGGAATTAGGCAAAAAGCAAAGGGTATAATCTATGGCAAGGAAGCAATAACTTTGGATTTCCAAGCATACATCGGCGCTAAAGAAGAATACGACTCAGTAAACATTACGGGTGTTCCCTACATCAAGCAAAAAATTCAACCATGCGTGCACGGCGACATAGGAACGATAGCCATGGTTTACAACATGATACCAAAGGTGCTTAACGCGCCTTCTGGATTGGTTACAATGAAGGATCTGCCTATTCCATGCGCTGTGGTTAATGATGTCAGAAAATATGTTGGGCAATTGTAATTGAGGCAAAAACTTTGAAACTGCAAGTAGACATAAATTGCGATTTAGGCGAAAGCTACGGCGTCTTCAAAATAGGCGATGACAAAAAAATAATGCCACATATAACTTCTGCCAATATTGCTTGCGGATTCCACGCTGGAGACCCAACAGTAATAATGCAAACCGTAAAGCTAGCAAAAAAACACAACGTCGCCATTGGAGCGCACCCAGCTTTTCCAGACCTAATGGGCTTTGGGAGAAGAGAGATGCAGTTAGCAAACGAAGAAATCAAAGACTATGTAATTTATCAAGCTGGAGCCATCCAAGGCTTTGCTACAACGGTTGCTGAACGATTGCAACATGTAAAACCACACGGCGCCTTATACAACATGGCAACAAAAAACGAAAAAATATCAAAAGCAATAGCAGAAGCCGTTAAAGCTCTAGACAAGCAACTAATAATATTCGCGCCGCCAAACTCGGCTTTGGCCAAAGCTGCAAAAAAGGCAAAATTACGAGTAGCACACGAGTTTTTTGCAGACAGAGCATATAATCTTGACGGGAGCCTTGTCTCAAGAAAGGATCCACGTGCCATCATCAGCAAGCCACGTGAAGTGGTGAACAGAGCCATAAAAGCAGTTACCGAAAAAAGGGTTATTTGCGTTAACGGGGAAACGCTGGCGTTTGAATCAATACACACAATCTGCGTGCATGGAGACTCCCCCTCAGCAACAAAGCTTGTCGTAGCTCTTAAGAAGGGCTTAGAAAAGGCAAAAGTGAAAGTCACTCAAGTAGGTAATTTTGTTTAGACAGGTCCTTTTATGAAGAAAAAAGAGTTTCCTC
>JAWAPV010000058.1:0-7755 GCA_038894255.1 Bathyarchaeia archaeon | reverse complement strand
ATGATAGTAGAGGAAAGCATCAAAGGCGTATTTCCGCTTGCCCGTTCGGAAAGGGGTAAGCGCAAGAAAATTTTTTGAAAAATTGGGTGGTAGGAGCTAAGATTGCCAGAAAAGTATCAAAAGCATTTTCTCAAGGAGAAAGAAGCGAAAAACCTGCTCAGCGAGGCTTCAGAAAAGCTTACGGTTGACCTAAACAAGATTTTTAGAGGCAAAGTCAACGTGGAGGCTTCCCAAACCGAATTTGTCACAATTTTCTGGGTAAACGCCAAGCCAATTTTGGCAAAGACAGAACACGATTTTTTTCCAACGCTTTTGTTTGAAGAGTTTTTTGCGGTTGCTCCGAAAATTGTTGTGGACATGGGCGCTGTTCCTTTCATCTGCAAGGGTGCCAACGTCATGGCGCCCGGCGTTAGAGGCTACCGAGGCGAGTTTAGGAAAGGCGACTACGTGTTTGTGGTTGACGAGAAGCACGGCAAAGCCTTAGCCGTGGCGGAAGCCATGCTCAACTCAGGTGAAGCTGCAAAGGCTAAGCAAGGCGTTGTTGCGAGGAATGTTCATTTTGTAAGTGATAGAATTTGGGATTTGCTGAAAAGCCTTTAATGAAGTTAAAGCAAAAATTGAACCATTATTCACAGTTAGTAAAACACTTTTATAGTAAATAAAAACTATAAATCAGCATAGCTAAATTGAGAAACGCTTAAACAATAGAAAAGTAAGAATAAACACTCAAGAGAGGAGAAGTTTGCCAGCACTGGGCGGAATACTGCACAAAACAAAGAAAAGTGCAAAAGAAACAGAAGCCAAAAGTGGCTCTGGCAAAACTTACTTAAAAGCCATGCCTCTCCGCGACTTATCCGATTTAGAAAACATAAAAAACGACGTGAAATCCGGAAACATCATAATTCTACGCATCACCCCGCTTGCAAGCAAAAGCATCGAAGACGTCAAACAAGCAATCAACACGCTCTGCGAGTTTGCCGAGTCAATAAACGGCGACATCGCAAGGCTCGGCGAAGAACGAGTAGTGGTCTGCCCAGAAAACGTCAGAATCTGGCGAGAAAAAACCCCAACCCTGCCAAACGAACCCATACCCACAGCAGCATAAAAGCTACCCTAACAAAAACTTATCAACACCTTGTATCAACAGAAAAAAGAGGGCCCTAAAAGCCAGCCAACTCTATTCTTCCTACAGTAGCCTAAAAGTTTCCATAACAACAGGCGCTAAAGCCTCTATCTCACAACGCCTCTGCAGAAAATTCGCCACACTCAAGCACTTAGCTCTCTCACCGTGACAAACAAAAACTCTCTCAGGCTTCGGCTTCAAATGAGTAACATAATTAATAATCTGCCTTCTGTCAGAATGCCCTGAAAACCCCTCAATAGAATCCACATGCAGCTTCACCTTAACCACGTCCATCTTTCCGTCGCTGCCAACCATAGCAACCTCGTTCAGGCCCTTCTGAACCCTTCTGCCCAACGTTCCCTCAATCTGGTAACTAACAAAGATAACCGTGTTCCTCTCATCACCTGCCAAACTCTTGAAATACTCAATAACGGGTCCACCCTCAAGCATCCCCGACGTAGCCAGGACAATGCAAGGCTCGCCCTCGACGATTTCCTGCCTCACGTTAGGGTGCTCAACAACCGTGAAATAATCCGACTCAAACGGGTTCACCCCGTCATGCAAGATGCTCTGCCGAACCTCTCTGCCTAAATACTCGGGAAACGCGGTGTGAATTGCTGTGGCCTCAGAAATCATGCCTTCAATAAACACAGGCGCCTCCTTCATCAAACCCCGCTTCATGTAACCATCCAGGATAAGCATAATCTCCTGTGCACGTCCCACAGCCGGAACAGGAATAATGACTTTGCCTTTCCGCTCCAAAGTCTGATTAACAACCGCCGTTAAATGCTCCTCAGCCTCAAGCCTTGAAGGCATCACGTCGTCAGGCCCACCATAAGTGCTTTCAGTAATCAGCGTCTCCACCCGCGGAAACTCGCTCATAGCCCCCTCAAGCAGCATCGTCCGAGCATACTTGTAATCGCCAGTATAAACCACGTTATGCAAGCCTTCGCCGATGTGCAAATGCACCAAAGAAGAACCCAAAATGTGCCCAGCATTATGCAAAGTCAAACGAATGTCAGGAGCAATATCTGTAACAACGCCATACCGCAAAGCATTCGTATGCAAGACACATTCCCTAACATCCTTCTGGTCGAAAGGCGGCGTAACCCCCTGCTTGCTCGCCACATCTAAATAATCAAGCTGAAGCAAAGTCATCAAACTTGAAGTTGGCGCCGAACAGTAAACTGGGCCATCATAGCCGTACTTGTAAAGAAAGGGCACAAGCCCGCAATGGTCAAGGTGCGCATGGCTAACAACCACGGCATCTAAAGAGTCAATTTCAAACGCTGGGTTGTCAAAACGCGGAAAAGCCTCAAAAGGACGCGTTGAACCTGGGTTGATGCCGCAGTCCAGAAGCACGCTGCTTTCTCTGGTTTGAAGAAGAAACGCGGAACGCCCAACTTCTTGAACGCCGCCAAGAGTGGTTATTCGAACGTCCCCCACATCAAAGGTCTTGCGCCTAAAAATCCTCTCGCCCACAGCCCGCAAAATACGCTCTCTATCCCTGCTCTCAGAATGCAGATAATGCCGCATGTGAGTAACAATCTTGGAACGCAACGGAGGGCTCCTCAAAACCTGCGGCCGCCAACGAGTCTGCTTGATAATCTCCTGCAAAACCAGCCCGTTCTTGCCTATAACAAGCCCAGGCTTCTTCGCCTCAATTATTATCTCGCCCAAACTAGGGTCAAAATTGACATCAGTAACCTCTGCCTCTGCAGGGACAAGCTCCCGCGCCTTCTTTTCCGCCTCCGTCTCAGGAAGCCTCACAGAGGGGTCTGACCGAATCACAATGCGCTTCCTTATCACGTTAACAATCTCGGCAACAAGATTGCTCTGCTCAACAAGCACTTCAGGTCTTTTCGTGTAAACCGCTAAAGCAGGGCCTTCATACTCTATTCTTGTAACTTCTGCTTCTCTCGGAACATGCTCAAGAATGTACTGGCTTATTTCAATTTTTTCTTTCTCAGAGTTTTTTGCCAACGCGCCTGCATCCTCAACTTGCCAAAAGCTTCTTTTTCTCTTTTTCGGTAAGCTCCCTGTAGCCTTCCTCGTCTATAACGGCAACATTGAAGCTGTCGCCAGTCGCAGAGTTACGCTTCATAGCGGCGTCAATAGCTTTCACGATCATCGGCAAAAGCTCCTCGACACTCATGTCCGCGTTGTAACGGTCTTCAAGAACTCCGAAGGCCACTGGAGAACCGGAACCCGTGGAAACGTATTTCTCCTCGGTCAACGTGCCCAGCATGTCTAAACGGTAAACGTGTGCGCCTGCATCGTCCACTCCGCCTATTAGGGCTTCTGTTTCAAGGGGCACATACCTTGCTGAAAACATGAGGTTAGCAATGAACCGCGCGGCTGAGCCCACGGGCATGGGTCTACCGTTGTTTATCTTGTACAGTTGCGCGTTTGCTATGAGGATGTCAACGATTCTCTGTGCGTCCGCCACGGTCCCTGCAATGGTCATCGCTAAGTGGTCGTCAATCTTGTAGATTTTCTTTCCATGTTTATGAGCCACGTAGAAGCCCATGCTGACACGCGTATCCGTGGCAAGGATAACTCCGTCTTTGCACACTACGCCAATGGTTGTAGTTCCCTTTAACACCAGTTTATCTATTGCGTCATTGTCCATTTTCGATTCACCTAAAACCCAAACTATGGGAGATTACTTCGCAAGGAAGTAGCATGATGTAATCATCGCGTGGGATTTATTAACATTACGGTTCAAACTGCAAACTCTTTCTTATCAGAAACCGCTCGACTTAAATGTCTTCAAACACAACTTCTATGAGAAAAAATTGCACAAACAAAAACCGTGGTTAACTTGACTTTAAGACATCATCGCATGCAGCTTCCCCGAGAAGTGATTGTAGGCGACGGAACAATCGGGCACGTTGCAGACGTCTGCAAAAAACTCGGGTTCACAAAATCCGCACTAATAATCGCAGGCTCGAAAACTTATGATATCGCTGGCAAAATCGTCAAAGATGTTCTCGAAGACAAAAACATGGAAATACACATAATGCTGGTAGAAACTGCCACCGACAAAGACGTTGAAGCCGTTGAAGAAAAAATAAAAACCGCGAAACCCCAAGTGGTCTTCGGAGTAGGTGGAGGAACCAAAATTGACGTGGCTAAATGCAGTTCGGCCCGCCAAGAAATCCCATTTATAAGCACGCCGACCACCGCGTCACACGACGGAATAGCCAGCCCGCTTTCTTCAATCAAAGGTTTTGACAAGCCATACTCGGTTATGGCCCAAGCGCCCATCGCCATAATCGCCGACACTAACATAATAATGAAGTCGCCTTGGCGCTTCACCATCAGCGGATGCGGCGACGTAATCGCAAAATTCACGTCTGTCAGAGACTGGAAACTTGCGCATAAAGAGAAAAAGGAGTACTACGGCGGCTACGCAGCAAGCCTAGCATTAATGAGTGCGAAACTCGTGATGGAAAACGCCGACCTCATCAGCCAAAAAAGCGAGGAAGGACTGCGAATACTCATCGAAGCCCTAATCAGCTGCGGGGTTTCAATGAGCATCGCTGGAAGCAGCAGACCCTGCAGCGGCTCAGAACACCTATTCAGCCACGCGCTCGAAATGCTGAAGCCAAATGGTTCTCTGCACGGAGAACGTTGTGGCGTCGGAACAATAATGATGGCTTACCTGCACAGGGCAAATTGGAAGCACACGAGAGCCACGCTGGAAAAACTTGGTGCGCCGACGACAGCATCCGAGCTTGGCGTTGAGAAAGGAGACATTGTAAAAGCGTTGAAAATGGCGGCTACGATGAGGCCTGAAAGATACACAATTCTCAACGCTCTCAAGTTAAAAGACGAGAACTATGAAAAAGTGGCTAAAGCGACCAAGGTGGTTTCCTCCTAAAAATCTGAACTCGCCTTTCCAACAGAAATGAGTAACATAATTCTTTAACAAAAACTCTATATACATTATGCATAGAATAGAACAGAGAAGTGAGATAACATGATAGAATACATTCCTGACCTATTTTACCTGTTAATCTCTCTTGCCGTAATGTTTGTCGCTGTGCTTCTTTACAAGCGAACCAAAAAACCCGGCTTGGTCTTCATCGCGTTTGGCTTTTTATTTTTAGCAATCCCCTACATAATTGACCTAGCTCTTGGTGGCCCCTACTTCTACCTTAATCTGGAAGGCGCTGGATACGACATAACATACATTGGGATGGTTAGCATGTACCGCTTCATATTTAGCCTCGCCTTGCACGTCGTTTTCGCGATTCTTGTGATGATAGGCTTAGCAAAACTGTCGCTGGAAACTTAACCTACTGTCAAAGCGTCAACTTGCATTTCTGGCTAAGCTTGACTCTTTTCCTCAGTCTTCTTTGTTTTTTTCTCTTCAGCCTTAAAAGTTTCAACAAACTTTACGCACTTGGTGTCAGGGAAAAACTTTTGGATATCTAACGCTATTCCTCTTTTCGCTACCTGAATTCCTTCCAAGTATAAAGCATCTTCAGGCATCTCGATCGTAACGGTTTCTTCTTTGATAGTAAACTGGAATTTGGTTTGCTCTACTGCTGGGATTCTTCTGTGGATGAGTGATGCGATTTTTTCTTCAGCGGCTTCAAGCTTCTTTTTAAGCGTAACTTCGTAGACAAGTGTTTTTCCAGCCAAAGGCGGATTGTAATCCAGCAACACTCGTCCAGCACCTACAGCGCGAACGGTTGCCATTTTTCCGTCAAGCTCTATTCTCGCTCCCACAACTGGGTTGATCTCTTTGGCTAGCAGCTGCTTTAAAGGGACTCTCTTGACCTTTTCCGGGTCTCTTGCTCCAAAAGCCTTGTCAGAAGGAATCTCCACAACACTTGTTTTTCCTACTTCCATGCTGGCGAGACTTTCGTCCAAAGTTTTAAGAACCCAGCCTTCGCCAATTACGACAAGCTTAGGCTCGTAAATGTCTCCCTCTTTATACAGCCGCTCCTTTTTTGCAATCTCTTCTATTGTAGTGTCGAAGATTTCATTTGTCTCCTTGACTTTTGCTACATAGTCAATTATTACGAAATCGCCTTTTTGCAAACTCATTAACATCATCTTTTGAGGTAATGCCAAACTAAGCTTTGAACCTTAAATAAAAACTTTCGCTCCTTATCCCCGTAATACCATTATGGCTAGCTTGGGCTCCAAACAAGAAAACAAGAGATAAATCGACACAGGAAAAAGACATAAAACAGCTGGGCGTATTCTTGTTAACCAAACCGTCTGGTGAAACAATGAACCAGCAGTCGAGCGAAAATTTGCGCAAAAAAGCCTACATGGGAATATTTCTAATGGGAATCGTCAGCCTCATGGGAGACATTGTCTACGAAGGGTCAAGAGGCATAGTGCCAGGCTTTTTGAGTTTTCTAGGAGCCACAGAAATAATCGTTGGCATCGTTGGTGGGCTCGGAGACTTTTTAGGCAATGCTATAAGGCTCGTTAGCGGATATTTGGCAGACTCTACCCGCGCCTACTGGATTTTCATATTTATAGGATACGGCTTGATCGGGGCAATTCCATTTTTAGGCGTGTCACTTGGCCTCGAGATGGCGATTATGCTGGTTTTGCTTGAGAGACTGGGCAAAGCCTTTAGAGCACCTTCAAGAGACACCGTCATCTCAATTATCAGCAAAGAGGTTGGGTCCGGCAAAGCTTTTGGCTTCCACGAAATGCTCGACCAGATAGGCGGAATGCTGGGACCACTTATCGTGAGTGCCCTTATGTTCTACAGCAACAACGATTACCGTTCAACTTTCAGTTTTCTCTTTATACCCTTCTTTGCGCTTCTCGCCACCCTATTATACACATACACCAAGATAAATCAGAGAACAACCGCTGGCAGAAAGACTGAAACTAAAGAGAAAGCTGTAGGAAAAATGTCGAAGCGTTTTTACGTTTACACTGTCGCAGTTTTGTTAAACGCTGTTGGGCTTATCCCCTACGCGCTTATTCTTTACAGAGCAGGCGAAGTCGTTTTGCCCACGCAGCTGTGGATAATTCCTCTAATCTACTTGCTCATCCAAGGGGTGGATGCTCCTTCAGCTTTGATGGCTGGATACGCTTATGACCGGTTTGGCATGAAGCTTTTAGTTGTTCCTTTTGTATTGTCGCTCTTTAGTTTTTCATGGTTGTAGAAGAACTGAGCAAGACCACTATATTTATTTCCTCCAGATTTTGTAAATGATCCAGTTCCAACATCAATCACATACTCAGTGTATTTGTAATCAGGGTTTAAAACAGCGCTTTCTCCGACTGTTAGCTCACATGCACGATACCCAGAATCAGAGCAATGAGAACCATGTCCTATCTTATAGACATTCCAACCGTTTCCTTTCAAGGAATTTACAAAAGCGTTATCGTAGAGCGCCTCCGATTTTGACCTACCCTTTTGCCAAAGAACATATTGCCCTTTGCTCTTTACCTCAAGTAGTTTTTCAGATATTATCTTTTTAGCCTCATCCCATGAAATTCTCACAAATTTTCCTTTCTCCCCTTTACGGTTTATTCTCATAAGCGGATACTTTACCCTATTGTAGTCATAGATGGCAGAAATATTTGCACTCACTCCTTTTGGACAAAGTCCCCATTTGTTTCGCGGATTATAAATCCCCTCATCC
>JAWAPV010000057.1:0-7785 GCA_038894255.1 Bathyarchaeia archaeon | reverse complement strand
GTAAGCAAGTCATAAGGCACCAAGCTCGTAACCGCCTCTGTCTTGCTAACCCTTTTAGTTTTCAGCCGCTCCTCAACCGTCATGTTCTCGAAATCCGTGTCCCCGCCCAAATTCAGCTGATAAGTCTCGTCAATCACGATTCCACGATCAACGCACAATCGCGCAATGCTCCTGTGAAGTATGGTTGCGCCCAGCTGGCTTTTGACGTCGTCTCCAGCGCATGGCAGTCCGCGCTCTTCAAAGCGTCTAGCCCAGCTTTGGTCAGAAACAATAAACTCGGGCATACAATTCACAAATGCGCAGCCAGCTTCCAAAGCGCATTCGGCATAAAACCGTGAAGCGTCGTGGCTGCCCACGGGAAGATAGTTCACAAGCACTTCGGCCTTCGCTTTTTTCAAAACTCTTACAACATCCTCCTTTTTTGCGTCTCCTTTATAGACAGAAAAGCGTTTGCGCATGTGCGGAGCAACGCCGTCCAAAACTGGTCCTGCTGAAACAGTCACTCCCAAATGTGGAACCTTGGCAAACCGTGCACAATTGTTGGGTTTGGTAAATATGGCTTCAGACAAGTCTTTCCCGATTTTGTTTCGGTTAACTTCAAAAGCCGCCACGAACCGCAAGTCTCGCACGTGGTAACCGCCAAAAACCACGTGCATCAGCCCGGGCACGCTCTCATTTTCCTTTGCATCTTTGTAATAGCTTACACCTTGAACCAGTGCAGAAGCGCTGTTGCCTACGCCTACCAACGCTACACGAATATCAGACAGCCTTCCATCCTCCAAGCGTTTAGCCTAACGCTTTATCGCCTTTTTCACTCTTTAACCTTTTCCAGAAAGGAATGGCAAAGTTAAAAGGTAACCTGAAACCTAAAAGGGCACAGAAGGCGGGTGAAAAACAGTAATGGATGGAAGCGAAGTTTCGGTGAAATTTGACCCTTTCAAGGAAATAGTCATAATGGAGAGAGACCCCTTCTCAAGCCCAGACGACATAGCACGCTTCGCCTCCATAGTCGCAGGCGGCAAAACCGCGGGACTCTATTGGGCAGAAGGCATAGTCTTCCTCTACTTCCCCATTCCAACCACAAACACGGTTATGGCAAAGGAACTTGTTGAACACAAACGCGTCTACTGGGCTTTTGTAGGTTACGCGCACATGCCCAAGTATCAGCCTCTAATCGAAACACGCGAAAAAATAATCGTCCCAGTAATTGACATGACGTCGAACGCTCTCATGCGAAAGGTTGCGCAGTGGCTTAAAGAGCAGAAATAGGCTTCTGGCAAACAGCAAAGAAGGCTCATGACCTCCTTAACCTTCAATGGAAGAGTTTCTTCAGGAAAAAGTGAAGCAGCCAGATTTATTGCTCTGCCTTGGGTAGCCAGCCAAATTGAAAAAAAACTTGGCTTTGCAGCATATCCAGGAACACTAAACATAAAACTATCCCGATCAGAAACTGTAAAACTGGAACGCCTAAAAAAAGCCAGAACGATGGAGATTGCCCCCGCTGAAGGTTTTTGCCGTGGGAAACTATTCAAAGCTAGAATCGATAATAGCGTGCAATGTGCTGTAGTGATTCCAGAAGTTGAATCATACCCCCAAGACGTGCTGGAAGTTATTGCTTCAACAAACTTGAGGCAACGTTTAATGTTGAAAGACGGCGACAGCGTCAAAGTTACTGTGTTGCTTGGCTAGCGGTTCACCGTTTCTGTTTTTTCTGCAGAAAATTCTGCATGTACTCTGCAAGCCGCTTATTCTTTTCCAGATACAGGCCATACTTAACAAGAGCGTTCATGGCTCTTGCGGCGTCCTCTGGCGAAGAGTAGGCAGGAATACTTAACCTGTCAAACCTGGAACGCGTATGTAAAGCCATTTCGGTTTCGCCGATATCGCAAGCAACTATGGGCTTATCATATTTTTTAGCCACGTTTGCTACTCTGTCAATATAGTCTTCCTGCAACGCTGGAGTATGGTGCAAGCCAAGCATGATTATGCCGTTGATTTCTGGGTCTTGGAAAAGGATTTCGGTGGCGATTTCAAACATTTCTGAGGTCCCAGAACCCGTTATGTCCACGGGGTTAAGGTTGGTGGCGAACCTTGGGATTTTTCCTTCCTCTTTCAGCTTCTCAAATTTCTGCATGGTTTTTTCAGAGAAACGCTTCACCGTCAAACCTATCAGTTCACATTCGTCAACAGCCAATATGCCTGGTCCACCAGCATCCGTAATTATCCCTATATTTATGCCTGAAGCAGGAGGCTGCATGGCTAAGGCTTTTCCTGCGTCAAAGAACTCTTCCATGTCCTTTGCTCGGATAATTCCTGCCTGCGCAAAAACCGCGTCGTAGATTCTGTCGGAGCCCGCAATCGCGCCAGTGTGGGAGGCCGCAGCCCGCGCGCCTGCGGTTGTTTTTCCACTCTTCAACGCGACAATAGGCTTTTTTTGTGTGACCTTTTTGGCTACTTTTAGGAATTCTCTTCCAGACTTGATATCCTCAACATAAAGAAGTATTACTTTGGTTCGGTCGTCGTAAAGGAGATAGTGCAGCATCTCTGTTTCGTTAACGTCGCATTTGTTTCCGAAACTCACGAACTTGCTGATGCCAATCTGCCTGCCGGTGAGAAAGTCGAGGGCGGCCACGCCGAAAGCTCCGCTTTGAGTAACTATCGCGATGTCTCCTGGAATTGGTCTTGGCGTGGCGATGACTTCATCGCCTGTTGTTAAGATTTTTGTTTCAGGCAAAAACAGCATGTCCACGCCTGTTCTTGTGTCAAAAACCCCTAAGCAGTTAGGCCCTAAGATGCGGATTCCTGCTTTTTTTGCTATTGCAACAACTTGATTTTCAAGTTCGTGGTTGCCAATTTCGCCAAATCCTGAACTGATAATGACTGCGGCTTTTGCCTTTTTGGCAGCCGCGTCTTTCATGATGTCGGGGACGATCTTGGCTGGAACCACAATCACGACAAGCTCGACCGCGAAAGGAACATCCACAAGCGACTTGTAACACTGGTATCCCAAAATTGAATCTTCGTTGGGGTTGACTGGGAAAATTTCTCCCTTAAGCACGCCGCGCCTTTTGTTTTCGACAAAATTTTTGAAAATAACGTGTCCCGCCTTGTTAATCTTCTTCGTTGCGCCAACAACGGCAACCGAAGCAGGATTGAAAAAGGCATCCAGCTGTTTAACTAAAGAGCTCACGCCGCTTTTTCTCCCTTTTTGCTTCTTACAACAACTATAGGTTTATGTTTTACTGTCTCAAGCATCTCCCAAGTTACCTTGTCCGGAGCCACTTTGAACCTCTGCGCCATCTCCCACACGGTTCTTCCAGCCCCGCTTCCTCTGACGTGGTTTGCCATGTTCGCAATTCTTAAAGCATTTTCAGCATCTAGCTGACAGCCGGCTATACCTACAGGTGTTGCTCTTCTCGCAAGCTTCAGCATCCTGCCAAGAACATAGGTGAAGACTCCGCCGAAGGAATGAATGCCTTTGACTCGTGTTGGGCGTGGCGTGAAATGGAAACTTCTCACCGAATAAGTTTTATCAGTATCGGCTATAATCACACACGTGTTTGCTCCCAATTTTTTCCTGATTTCTTCACTTATCTTTCTGGCAACATCGCAAGCGTTTTCCAGCGGCAAACTCACGAAAGAGTAAGCCAAGTTGCTTCCGTCAATGCCTCCTTCAGAACCAAACAAAAGCGCCTGCAACAAACCTGCGTGCTGCAAGGCAACTTGTTTGTGGCGGCTTCCCAGGTCTGAGGGGTATTCGCGTAGGTTCTGAATCATGTCTTTCCGAAAACGACACAACGAACCAAGAAAGTATCCCCAAACGATTTTTGTCCAAAAACCAGCAATAAAACGTGCATTCCAGTTTGGGCTGAATTGGTTTTCGTCAACGATGTTGCATGAAGCGGTTGAAATGGCTTTTTCTGAAATAACAACGAAATCCCCCCCTCTAACTTTTCCTCGGATGCTGCAAACAATGTTTGACAGATAGTTCTCGCCAGGGTTCCAGTATGCTGTTTCAACTGCAAAAACTTTGAACCGAGACATCCGCGTTGACGAACCCAAAAAGGCCGCCTGGGCTTTTACATAGTGGTGAATTTTTTCCTTATCTCGGCAACATCGCATTCTTTCGGCTTCATTTTTCCTTCAACGCAGTATCCCAGCTCAACGCATGATGGCCCAGCATTCTCAAACAATGCGGGGGTAACTTTCTTCACTTGCCTTAACATTTCAGTTGCAACCTCCCTCATTTCCCACTGTGCCCGGGCGCAACATCGCACGTTAAAAAAGTGGCGCAGTTCCCGCGCGTTCATAGTGACTATGATGTTGGTTTTTGCCGCGTTTGGCAAAATGAACCTTGCGTCTTCCTTTGGAACCCCCATGTCTAAAAGCTTCTTATACGCGTTTGAAATGGTTTCCAATGTTTTCCTATACTCTTTTTTTGCTTCATCATTAGCCTCAACTGTTGGCGGGGTCACGTAGTCTTCCAGAGTGTCGTAGGCTACATATCGCTGACTTTGCTGAGTGTATGAGGCGATGCGGTGTCTCACAAGCTGGTGTGTCATGGCTCTGGACACGCCTTCAATGCTGAAAGTGAAAGAAGCATGCTCAATAACCGAGCCATGCCCATACCCTGTAACGCGCTTAATAAGTTGCTTAGCTTTTTCGGAACCCAAGGTTGCAAAAAGCTTAGAGGGGCTTCCGCTTTTCGTAGACGTCAAGGCTGCAGCTCCGCAAAGCCGCTCTGCATCTTTGGTAAAACGAAGAAGCTTAACCTTCATCGTGTTCATCTCTTTGCTTTCACTTTAAAACGTGTAAGTGATAGATTTATTTTGTGTAAACAGTGCTACACATGCGCGTATATGTTGTCTGCCGTGTATTTTCCGCTCGCCATTTCCTGTTCAATTTCGCGCAGAAGTAGTATCCGCTTGAAGGTTGGCGGGTGCGTTGAAAACCAAGAGTTCATCTTAACCCATGTGGACTGTGCCTCTTTTTCCATTGCAAGCTCAAGTTCTCTCTCGTCCAGCACGCCATCCTTATCCAAATCATACTCTTCCTTCCTAGAAATTATTTGCTGGATTTCCTGCTTGGCTTGGCCGGGGTCGCCGATGTAAAACGCTCTGGCTCCTGAAGGCGGTTTTGAAGATAACGAAAGCCCATAAGTGATTTTTGCCAGTGCACTTTGCAAGCTTCTCGGTGAGCCTGTCACGTAAGCCGCATAAGCATCAGCATAATGCTCCCTTAGCCTACTAAGCCTCATCACGAAAAGCAGTGATATTATGTAAACCAGATAAGATATTATGCCGATGGCTGCAAGAGCCGCTCTCATGCTTCCCTCATCTTTTCTTCTCGAACCACCTGAAAAAACGGCTGCTTGCCATGTTCCCCGAGCTATGATGTAGGCAATTAAAGGCAACGCGGCAAGTATGGTCATTACAATGTAATCCTTATGCTTCAGATGCCCAAGCTCATGGCCGATAACTCCTCTAACCTCATCTTGGTTCAGGTTCTTCAAAAGCCCTTCGTGAACAGCCAATGTGGCTCCGCTTTGGCTTCTGCCAAAAACGAAGGCGTTCGGCGTATTATCTGGAACCACTGCCAACCTCGGCATTTTCAGCCCGCTCTTTTCCGCTAGCTCCTTAGTCGTGGACTCAAGCCACGGGTTTTCTCCAGGCTTTAGGTATTGGAGCCTTGTTGAAGCAGCTACTACAGCAGGCCCGACCAGATACTGGAACAGTATGAAGAGGACTGTGCCTATTATGGCGTAGATTATGGAAAGCTGGACGATGTACATTATTAGGGCGAGAAACGCGGCAAAGATAAACATCACTAGGAATATTGAGGTTCCCATTGCAAACTTGAGTTCACCAAGCCTTGCCATGCCTATCGCCGTTTTTACTATGTCGAACATTGGCTCAGATTAAAGTTTTTCTGAACAGCTATGCTGAATTTTACTTCGTTAACGTGTCGGTATTTCGGTTGTTTCTTTACAAGTTTCGAAAACCATACATGTGAGGGTCTTCTCTATGCCGTTAATCAGCCGTAGTTTATCAATTATGAATTTTCCTATGGTGCTGACGTTTTCGCCTTTAAGTTTTATCAGCAAGTCCCAATCTCCACTTATGATGTGGACTTCCTGAACCTCTGGAAAACGGGCTATTTCTTCTGCTATTTCTCTCTGCGAAATCAAAGCCTCTTTGTCCTTAATTTGATAGGTGACTGAGGCTAGTATGAAAGCGGTTGTTGGAACACCAAGTTTCTGCGGGTCAAGAATTGCCCTATACTCTTTTATGATTCCCAGCTTTTCCATGCGTTTGATTTTCGCAAAAACCGTTGTTATCGGCAAATGAACTATTTTGGCAATTTCTCTGGTGCTCATTTTAGAGTCTTTCTGCAGTACCGCCAAGACAGCTAAATCCTTATCGTCTAGTTTCAATTCCATATTGTAAATATTACATGATTATAATATAAAAAACTTGTTTTTTTGGAAAAATTTCAATAATTTTTATAAAAAATTTATAATTACGCGCTTCATTTTGATTTTAAAGAAGCCCTCTGGAGTCTGCTGCACAAAAAATGGACAAAACAGTTCAAGAAAGCATGCAAATAGCTCAAACAACCGAAATGCCAAAACCCCTCACACAGTTGCAAGAAACTGAAATCAAAAGAAAACAATGCATCTCTAGAGTGGCAACTCACACACTAAAATACCTCACAGGCGAACTAGTAAGCAGTGGCTTCGAGTGGCTTTTGCCTGTTATATTCTCCAAAACAACTGATCCGCTGTGGCCTGATCCAAATGCCTCGATTGAGAAGCGAATCGAAGTTGAAGTTTACGGAAAAACTGTTATTGCAACACAGAGCATGATAGTTCACAAAATGGTCGCTTGCTCTTTGCTAAATCCCAAATTGTTTATTCTATCCCCCAACATAAGAATCGAAAAAAAAGAAAGGGCAAACACGGGAACTCACCTATACGAATTTACACAGCTGGACTTCGAAGTTAGAAATGCCACTTCGCGGGCTATTAGATGTCTCGTGGAAAAGCTACTTTTAGGGTTAGTAAACAGCGTGAAAAGCCATTTAGATAAAGAACTTAAATACCTCGGCAGACAAAATTTCCTTTTTCCTAAACCGCCATTCAAAGTTTACGACCGAAGAGAGCTAGAAAAAGAATATGGAAGAAACTGGGAAACCTGCTTTGCGCGTGAGATTTGCAGCCCCGCGTGGGTAACAAACATTCCTCGAGAGTTCTACGACTTCGAAGACCCAAAAGAGCACACATGGGACAACTACGACCTGTTCCTACCAAAATACGGAGAAGTACTTTCAGGCTCAAGAAGAGAGTGGGAATACAGCAAACTAGTCGAAAAAATGCGAAGAGACCATGTCAAACACGAAAACTATGAAACTTTACTTAAGCTAGCAAGAGAGAAAAGGCTTAAGCCCTCAGCAGGCGCAGGAATCGGCGTAGAAAGACTAGTTAGCTGGCTAACAGGAACAAAACACGTTGGCGAAACACAGCTTTTCCCCAAAATTCCAGGGCTCGTATACGACCTCTGAAAGCCAGTGAAGTGCTCCGGCCGGGATTCGGACCCGGGTCTCCGACTCGAAAGGCCGGAATACTTGACCGGACTATACTACCGGAGCTTTGTGTCGGATGGCATCATGGTGAGTGTTCTTTCAGTCGAATAAAGCTTATCCTTTGAGGGCGGTTTTTAGGCAGATTTCTGTGGGGGTTAGTATTGTTGCTGCTTTGTTGAGTGTTGGCGCATAATATGCTGTTTT
>JAWAPV010000056.1:0-7795 GCA_038894255.1 Bathyarchaeia archaeon | reverse complement strand
ACATATCCATATTCACGCTTCAACTCGCCTCTACAGAAGTAGACCGCGAACTCTCAAGGCAACAGAAAGAACAACGTGCTAAAGAGAAGGCTGAAGAAAAGCCAATCCCAACCTAATAGTGCACGCAACCCTCAAGCTAACTTGCTAATTGCCAAATCATCCGATCTGCAGATATTATTTAATTGCCAGGATAAGAGCGGGCTCACATCTGAGAAGAAAACCCTGCCGTGACTCAACCGTTCTCCGTAGAACGTTCAGAAGAAACTGGTCGAGGCAAAAACCCACTTGAACTGGGTAGAAAACCTTAGACGAGACCCGTCAAAACCCCAAGAACCTAACCATCCTTTTTCCGGCTACTTCTTTCGAACAAGATAAACCAGCAGCTACCTACGCTCTCCACATATGTCCGTTTTTTGACACTTGGCTTTGCGTGCTTCACAAAGCCGACTCGGCGCGCGAGTTTGGAAACGTCTGTCACTTTTACGACCAAGGACGCAGGTTCAACGGGCTTAAGGTTATTTCGCATGCCGATTCCCTCTTGTAATAGAGCGCGGGTTCATATTTGATTTCTTGAGTAAGAAGCCCTTGCCAAACCTCAAATGTCGATAACAGTATTTAGCCCCTCATAAATCAAACACTAATCCAAACGTTGTCCACAAGAAAGCTCATAAGGGTACATGATAATGGCAAGCTTGACGGTAACTAAGCTTCAAGATTGACAGGAACCCATGTGAAATAGTTAAACCCAAAGGCGCCTTTCTGTCGTAGAAGACTAGCCAAATGTGGGTGGGTGAAAACATGGTCAAGTTTCAAAAGCGTATGATGAACAAAACATACAAGAGAAGCGATTATGGCTACCCGATTTACTCGGTAAATTTTCCAGTTGAGCTGCACGAAAAAGTCGAAGCCAAATTGAAAAAAGACTTCTCTGTAAAATGGATTGAAAAGGAAACAAACGAAGAAGAAATAATCAACGTAACATTCACAAGAAAAAAGCTCAAGAACCTACTACAAGACAAGCCTCCTAACTCCTAATTCTCTATACAGGCGCCCGCCGCAAACAGGGCAACAGACTCAACTCTCATTTTTCTCGGGTGAAAATGCCTTGGGAAAAACGTTTCTAGCGCTAGAAAAACCCGAAAAAACCCTCGACAAAACATAACAAAAACCCGCTTTCAGCCAAATCTGCTCCATCAAAACTCAAATTTTGCATAAATAGGGTCTCCAGAAAAATTTTGCCCCAGACATTTCTAGCGCTAGAAAGATTTTGCCTCGGACAAAACCCGAAAAACCATGATAACTAATGTAATAAGCAGGTTCCAGCGCCTTGCTTATCCCT
Organism: Bathyarchaeia archaeon; assembly: GCA_038894255.1. Classification (GTDB taxonomy): domain Archaea; phylum Thermoproteota; class Bathyarchaeia; order Bathyarchaeales; family Bathycorpusculaceae; genus JAWAPV01. Next base: position 6,456 of record JAWAPV010000056.1, on the reverse strand, counting down.
TCCAAAGTCTGAGGGGGAGCAGGAAACTTTGGCGCAGAAACAGAAAAAGGGCATAGCTCTTTGGGCATATCGTATCCGAGGGGCTAAACTGCACCGCGCCATATTCCATCTTCTTGGAGCTAAGCAACCTCAGACGACTAGACAGATCGGCAAAACAATAGGCAACATGCCTCTGCTCAAGGGCACCAGCGCCTCCACAGTAAACAAGAGTGTGAGAAACCTCCAGCAGCACGGTTACCTCAACAGGACCCAGGCTACCGAAAGAGTCGGAGGTCCAACCAATTACTATGACCTGGCGGCAAAAGCCTACCTCCAAATGCTATTGGAAGCACATAGCCAAGAGGAACTTTTTGAAAATAACAGCGACGAAGACACATGGATAATAATCGCAGACCTAATATGGGCAATGCTAAACCGATCTAACTAGTCTATCCATGCCTTTTCTGGAATGCCACACCTTTGGAAAACCTTCTTTAGCAGAGCTGAAATCTGTCGCACACTCGGAAAATCCTTCGTGGAACGAGCATAACAATTGAGATCCACGGTAAACAGACCCTCGCGCTCTTCCGTTTCAATGGTAAAACGTTCGAGCTTGCTGAAAATTTTCGGCTTAAAGTTTTGGAGAGCAACTTTTAGCTTATCAAGCGCCTCGCGACTCGTCTTTTCCACTTCAAGCATCGACATAGTGTAAAGATTCAAGGCACCGCTGTTATAGTTCAAATCAAAGCGGGTCACCGTAAGCTTGCATCCTGGCAGAGTGTTGTAGGAAAACTCGAAGCGCCCCTTGTCGGGGTCTGCCTCAAAAACAGTGATCCAAAAGCTCCCCTGAACGTGAAGCATCGCAGGTATCGGATCCATGTTTTTAATGTGCATTACCGAAGACGTTGTCAAGTTTGTCAAGAAGTGACTTAAAGCGACGGGAGCGGGCTTGTACTGCTCTCCTAGACTTTCGAGCCACCGATCCGATTCACTGAGCGATTCCAGCAAATCCAGAACCGATTTGCCTACATTCTGACCGAAGAATCGGCTCAACCTCTCAAGACGCTCATACGTTTTATCAGGAATATCGACAACTATGGTCCTCGCCATGCCAAGTCAACATCATTTATGGTTAAAAAATAATATTGACAGCAAACTGCTAAACACTTGGAATTTACATTTTCAGACCCTCTTCTTTGAGGTGGGGGGTCAAAGAACCCGGTTCTTTGAGGTCGGCAGAAGGGCTTTATTTTTCTGGGGCGACACAGGTTTAGGTGAGATAGATTGGTTAATCTCGTAAAAGATTGGGAAGAAATGGAGCAGTATGCAAGTCGTGCCTCAAGCTCAACAGGTCGTGCCTACCAAACAAGCCAAAACAACAATAAAGTGCAAATCCGAGTTCTGGTGGGAAAATTCGGCTACGAAAAAGAATTCAACAACCTCGACGACCCGCTACTCCAAAGAATAATCGACTTTTGCAACCAGCAAGGATTCCTAACCATCGGCAAAACAATCCCAGACGACCAATTCTTCAAATAAAAACCCGAATGTCCATGTCCTCTCCCACTTTTTCTTTAGGTTCACCGGTTTACATCCGCTACAAAGACCACGTACTTTTCAAAAACATCAAGCAACCCATAGAGGAAGCTGTCGAGCGGGAAACCGTTGGGTGGCTATCCAAACAAACAGATGAAATCATGCTCATCGAGCATGACAGAACTCTGCCTGATCCAAGAATAACCAATGGCAGAGGTAGCGGAGTCATCATTCTCAAAGGCTGCATCCTAGAAATGCGTAAAATACCGTTACAAAAAACTTCAAGATGCCTCTTAAATTCGTCAATTGGCATAACTAAAGATGAGTTCGCGCTTCAGCCAAAGAAGCGAAAAACTCAAAGAAAAGGGATGGCCACATGAAACCACCAGCCATCACAAGAAGTATAAGCCAACCCATAACCATCAACCGCCAACTCAGTGTCGACGAACTAAAAACCATACCAATACCTCTGCAGATTCAAGGGGACAAACTGATACTCGAATACAGCTTAAGAAGCTGGAAACTTCAGCACCCAGTAATCTTAAGCCTCGAAAAAGTGCTTGCAGCCAAAGAAAAAGGCCTCATCTCCTACATCTTTAGCGCCTTCCTAAGCGAACGCCCCAACCTAATACCTTTCGTCTTTGACAATCCATCCGTAATCAAAATGGCGAGGCATTTCCTACGCCACTGCTCAGGCTCCCTAAACAGCTGTTACAGCTACACAGATACGATCGAGAAATACTCTAAATGGCTCGGCTACAGCCCAGAACTAATAATCGCAGACACCAAACCCGTAGGAAACATTCCAGACCCACAAAGAGTCCAAAACCACTGCGGATACATCGACGAATACATAGCCCACCACCAAGACGAAGGATTATCGCCAGGAAGAGTCCACACCTACGCCAAACACATTAAAACCTTCTACAGAGTAAACGGCATCAAAATCGAACTCGCCGAACCCCTAAGCCGTCGCGTAATCTACAAAGACCGAGCGCCTCAACCAGAAGAAATAGCTAAACTGCTCAACATCGCAGACCTAAGAGAAAAAACAATCATATCCATGCTTGCCTTAGGCGCTTTCCGCGAAGAAACTCTCTCAAAACTCCAATACCGCCACGTACAAGAAGACTTAGAAGCCAACCGAATCCCAATTCACGTACATGTGGAAGCAGAAATCACCAAGGGCAAATACCACGACTACGACACCTTCATAGGCGCAGAAGCAACACAGTTCCTAAAACTCTCCATAGAACGCAGAAAAAAAGGCGTCGGCAGAATCCCACCAGAAACCCTAACCCCAGAAGCGCCATTAATCAGAGACAAAAATACTGCTACCGTAAAATCCATCGGCTCAAAGCAACTGCGACTAAAAGTCCACGACCTATACAAAGAAGCAGGTCTCATCAAACAAAAAAGAGGCCGCATGTTCGACCTAAGAGTCCACAGCCTACGCAAATTCTTCAAAACCCAAATGCTAGCACTAGGCGTTCAATCTGACTACGTTGACTACATGATGGGGCACACAGTTGACACATACCACGACATCCAAAGCCTTGGAATAGACAAACTCAGAAACGTCTACGCAGCTGCAGGATTAGCAATCGTACCGAAGACCAAAATAAGTAAAGTTGACGCACTCAAAGAAATAATACGCGCATGGGGCATGAACCCAGAACAACTCCTAGCTAGAGATGCACTAGCTGAAGGTGCAATCACCAAAGTGAACCCGGAAGAATTGGAAAATCACCAACTCGTCGTGCTAAGCAATCAACTGAAGGAGCTGATAAGACATGAAACAACAGGCTAATTTCCTAGCAAGCGGCTTAATAACCAGCGGGCCCGCCACTATAAGGATAATCGGGCTATTTGAGCGAGCTCTTTTGCCCAGCTGCGTATGGCGTTTAAGTCTCTTGTGTCGTAGATGCCAGGTTCTGTTTGGGGCACGGCGGCTTTTTCTAGCTGTGGCTTAACTGCCTGCTGAACCTCCCAAAAAGCCACGGTGTCTTGTTGAAGTTGTAGATGCCGCCGAACAAACCTAAGGCGACGGGCTGAAGATGGTATTCCGCAGCTTTTTCCTCCAGATATTTTCGCTTGGCGTCCGCTGTCGACTTGGCTTTGTCCACTTTATCATCTATTGGCGTTGCGCTGCCGCAGCAAACAAATAACGCAACCTTCTTTTTCGCCAACTCTTTCTGGAACTTTTTCAGGAACTTCTGGGGCTCGCCTGCCCACTTGTTTATCTGGATGCCACTACCGACAATGACAAGCTCATACGCGGATATGTCCGCGACTTGAGCCTTTTTTAGGTCAAGCACTTCAACGCTTAAGCCTTCTCGGCGCAGAGTTTCTGCGATGTCTCCGGCGGTTCTGGCTGTTGCGCCGTAACGTGTGCCATAAACAATTAATGCCTTAGGCATAAATCACAGCATCTCTGTGCATTATTCAGTTGCCGTTCCTAATACATGTTCCTATGATCCGCGCGGAAATGAAAGCATTAGGGGGCTATCCTGCTCGTAGGTTTTGAATGAATTTCCAGATGAGCTTCGGCTGATCCAGCGCCGTCCTAAGCGTTTTCCCCGGATACTTGAAGTAATTAATCAGCAACAACCTCTTGTACTGCTTAACAGCCATGGCCGCTATCTCTTTAACCTCAGCGGGCGTGAAGTCATCGGTTCTTATCAGCGGCATCCCCCATGTCTGCCTCACCTCGGCGAAGGCACGCGGCGTCAACTCACCCTCAATGTAGCCTTTCTCTAAGCATTCCTGATGGAGCCGAGTACCCAGCGAAGGCGTTGCCACATGAAGCAGCATGCCCACGTCATATTCGCGCTTAAGTCTAAGCGCAAGCTTCACAGTCCTCAGCATGTGCTCCTTCTTCTCGCCGGGAAAACCGATAATGTAGAAGGCGGCGGTGCTTATTCCCACCGTTTTACACATTTTGGCAACTTCAATCACTTTATTTAAGTCAAGACGCTTATCAATAATATTATCAAGAATGTATTGATCGCCAGACTCGATGCCGAAGAAGACGCTTCGGCAACCAGACCGCTTCATCTTCTTCAAGAGCTCAAACGTCAAATAATCCGCTCTTATACCATTTGGCGTTTCCCACTTGAACTTGATATGACGCTCGATTATTTTGTCGCAGATCTCCTCAAACCTTTTTAGGTCAAACGTTAAATTATCATCCTCAAAAAAGATGGTTTTCACTCTGTACTTATCAACCATGTACGCTATGTGATCCACAACATAACCTGCTGAGTGCGCTCTGAACGCGCGGCCCATGTGCAAGTGCACAGCACAGAAGTTGCAGTTAAACGGGCAGCCTCTGCTAGTTATCATAGATATCGCCCTATCCTTAAAACTGCGATACTCTATTCTGCTTGGGTTAAGATACTGCTCCATGTTAACTAAATGATACGCCGGATAGGGAAGCTCATCTAAGTTCTTAATGAACGGCCTAGCCGGATTCTGCTTCACTTTGCCGTTTTCGCGGTAAACTATACCCTTCACATCGCTTATTTTTCTGGTTCCCGCATGAAACTGAGCGATTTCAGGCATAGTGTATTCGCCTTCCCCGACGACGGCGATGTCTACGCTCCGCGCTTCTTCCATGAACTCCAAAGGCACAGCGGAAACATGAGGGCCGCCCATCACCGTTAAAATGTCAGGATTTACTTCTTTCGCGGTGTCAGCGACTCTGATGGCGTGCTCAACTTGGGCTGTAAAAGGGTTTGCTATGCCAACTATGTCAGGCTTTCTTCTGCGAACTTCCTCTTTTATAGCCTCGTAAGGCATGCCCACAACAGTTGCGTCACCAATTTTTCTGAAATGCGCGTCAGTCATAAACGCATCTAAAATCTCCACCTTGTACCCAGCCTTGTCAAGAACGGCGGCTATATACAGCAACCCTAGGGGGAGGTTGCCTGCAGGCGGATCAGAACCGGGATAAAAGGTCTGCGGAGGATTAATGAGGAGCACTTTCATTTTTAACCAGTGGTATTAGATGGCGGCTCTGAAATATTTAAACTAACCCATATACATTGAATGGCACATAGGTATGGTTATATAGATGCGAGAAAGAGTGGTTTTGGCGTGGAGCGGCGGCAAAGACAGCGCTCTTGCACTCTACGAGATTCTGAATTCAAGCGGCTACGAGGTAAAAGCGCTTTTAACGACAATTACGCGGGATTATGACCGAATAAGCATTCATGGTGTGCGCCGCGTTCTGCTGGAGCAACAAGCGAAAGCTCTGTGCATTCCGCTTGAAGAAATGTTTATTCCTAAAGGCGCCTCTAACGCTGAGTATGAAAGCGAGTTGTTTAAAGTGCTCATGCAGTATCGAGACAAAGGCGTCGCCTCGGTGGTGTTTGGCGACATTTTTCTGGCTGATGTGCGCAAATACCGTGAGAACCTCTTGGGAAAAGCTGGACTGAAGGCGATTTTTCCTTTATGGGGAAGAGATACAAAGTTGCTTCCGTTGAAGTTACTAAAGCTCGGATTCAAAGCAGTAGTTACGTCTGTCGATTCAGCAACTATCGGCAAAGACTTTGTCGGAAGAAACTATGACGAGCAGTTCTTGGCAGATCTCCCGCTCAATGTGGATCCATGCGGCGAAAACGGCGAATTCCACTCATTCGTTTATGACGGACCAATATTCAAAGAGAAGGTCGCGTTCAAAAAAGGCGAGATAGTACTTAGGGATAACCACTTTTATTATTGTGATTTGTTACTTGACCAATCGTAGACTTATTTTAGCCCCCTCTAAAGGGGCCATTGTTCATTCCTCAGAAGAAAGCTTATACAAAAAAGTCTGGCGTATCTGGTGCCCATATAAGGGGGTTCTGCTGGAATGGCCCGTGCATTTAAAGGTGAGGCGCTAATGCTTCGTTACTTTCTAGTGTTGGTGCTCCGTGGTTTTCATGCTTCACTTTAAAG
>JAWAPV010000055.1:0-7833 GCA_038894255.1 Bathyarchaeia archaeon | reverse complement strand
CTGCAAAACAATCCTTCTTTTTTGAAAAACCATAATTTTTTGCTTTTTGAAGTATTCAGAACGTTTAAATTTGCGTTTTGAGCATAACTATTGTGGGGAGAAAGGAGCCCAAATAGCCTTTGGAAGGCTATGAGGTGAGCTTGTTGATGAATAACGAAGAACATAACAGCGTCAACCATCGAGGACGAATGGATATTATTGCTGACATCATAAGCGCGTCTGTTGGCGGAATAAAGAAGACGCACTTGATGTTTCAATGTAACCTCAGTTTTCGACAGATGAAAAGTTACTCGCATTTTTTAATTAAGCGAGGTTTTCTGCGGATTGTTGTTAAAGAGGACGATGTGAATAACGGTTCTTTTGAGGCTACGGAAAAAGGTAAACAGTTTCTGAAGGCGTACAAAGGGCTAAAGTCTCTTATGCAGTAAGGATCTTGTGCAAGAACTCTTTAGCTTGCTTTTCAAGCTTCAGCCGTTTTCCGTTTTCGTCGACAAGAATCAAGCCGTATTCTTTGAGAAACTTGGCTATCTGCTGTAGTTGAACATCCTTCATCTTCGTCTTCTCTTGTATTTCATTAAAAGTGTGCCATCTTCCGTCGCTAAGCGTCTCCAGCATTTTTTCGATTTTGGTGGTCGTTGACGTGTCCTCCAACTGATATACCTTCTGCAACTTTTGCAGTTAAATGTCTTGTGAGCTTGTATTCTGGTGTTATTTTTTAGAAGAGTTTTCTAGAAAAGAAAACGCGGCTAACCGTTTCAGCTTTTAATTTGTGCGTTGCGCAAGGAATGTTTTTAGCAAAGTCTTTATTAAAAAACAGCCGTAGCGCTATTGTGAGGCGACCCACAATACAATCGCAGAACAGCTGGATGCAGATTCTCACAAAATGCAAAGAAAACGTGCAGAGAAAAATTTCTCCTCTCATGACCAAGCAAACACAGGCCCAGCCTTCTTTGGGCATAGGAGCAGGAGGCGACCCAATAAAGAAAATAGACTTGGCGGCCGAAAAAGCCATAGCAGACACTTTAAGAAAGCAAGGAATCTCCTTTACTCTCATAAGCGAAGAATCAGGCTTCAAAGAATATGGCAAAGCTCCTGACAGATGCTATGTTACCGTTGACCCCATAGACGGATCAACGAACCTTGCAAGGCAAATACCTTTCTACGCAACGTCGATAGCCGTTTCCCCAAAGCCAACCTTAGAGACTGTTTATGCAGCGCTGGTCGCAGACCTGTGCCGCAATGCGGTTTACACTGCTCAAAGAAACCAAGGCGCATATTGTAACCGAATAAAGATAAGGCCTTCCAAAAACGTGTCTTTGGAAGATGCTGTGATAGGTGTGGATATAAACACGTTCAAAATAAATGAGCTAATTGGTTCATTTTCAAATCTTGCAAAGAAAACGAAACATATTCGCCATCTTGGCGCTAACTCGCTGGAATTATGCTATGTTGCGGATGGGAAATCCGACGCGTTTGTAGACATTCGCGGCAAACTGCGCACGACAGACGTTGCTGCCGCCTATCTTGTGATAAAGGAATCTGGTGCAAAAATGACCAATCTAAATGGCAGACCGTTAAAGGCTAAGCTAGACCCCAAGCAAACAGTTAGTTTTGTGGCCGCCGCAAATATGGCTATGCATAAGAACGTGCTAAGCCTAGTTAGGCGAGAAAAGGAAAAACGATGATAACTTTACTTCCGCCGCATCCAGCAGCGCTTGTTAAAACAAAGAAAACGCGAACATTGGTTATTGCTGACCTGCACATAGGCTGGGAACTGGCTCTCTCACAAAAAGGCATACACGTCCCGACACAAACACCAAAGCTTTTACAAAGGCTAACGTCGCTGTTATCCGACTGCAAGCCTCAAAAGCTGCTGGTTCTTGGCGACGTGAAGCACACGGTTGCAACCGCGGAAATCGGTGAATGGCGCGACGTCCCAGACTTTTTCAGCCAAATTAGAAGGTATGTAGACGAGATTTGCATAGTCCGCGGAAATCACGATGGAAACCTTGAACCTCTTTTGCCTCAAGACCCGAAAATCTCGCTGGCCGCAAACGCGGTGTGCGATGGAATAGGCTTCTTTCACGGACATCAATGGCCTTCATTAGAAATGCTGAACTGCAAAACCTTAGTGATGGGGCATGTTCATCCCGTCATTTCTTTTAGAGACCCGTCAGGTTTTAGGATTATTAAGCAGGTTTGGGTGCGAGCAGCTTGCGACAAGGCAAAACTGGCGCGAGTCTTGCTTGAGAGGCAGAACGGGAAAAGCGGCTCGGAAAGGGCGATGCGTGAGCAGCGTTGCGTTAAGCCTAAAACTGAGCAACTTTTCATAATGCCTTCTTTTAACGACTTTTTAGGCGGCAAGCCTCTTAATGAGAAAAGGTTGACGCAAGGCGAAAAAAGCGAAACAATTGTTGGGCCTGTTCTTCGCTCTGGCGCAGTTGACTTGCAGAATTCGGAAATCTATCTTCTTGACGGCACTTTCTTGGGGACTCTGAGACAGCTAGAGTTTTCCTATTAACATGCGTTTAGCATAATCTTTATACATTGTTGCTTCTTCATTCTCAAAAAGGAGGAATAGAAGTATGAGTGAAGATGATTATCCAGAGTGGTTTAGAAAAAAACGTTCACCGTTTTTCAGAAGCTGGAGTTTCGGAGACATTGATAAGCTGTTTCATGACATGGAGAAGATGATGGAAGAAGAATTCAAGCATTTCACCTCACAAGTTCCAAAAGACTATGTTAGAGAGCGCAAGCTGCCAAATGGCTCAACTGTGCGCGAGTTCGGACCTTTCGTCTACGGCTACAGCGTAAAAATCGGCCCAGACGGAAAACCCGAGATAAGCGAGTTTGGAAACCTTAAGCCAACCCGCCAAGGCCCAAAGGTGAAAGAGGAACGTGAACCGCTTGTTGACGTTGTCGAGACAAACGGCGACATCCACGTTGTGGCGGAGCTTCCAGGCGTTGACAAGAAGGACATTCAGCTGTATGGGTCAGAGGACACTTTAACGATATCTGTTGATACTGCTGAGCGCAAGTATTACAAGGAAGTCTCTTTGCCTTCTAAGGTTAAGGTTAGAGAAGCTAAAACAAGCTACAAGAATGGTGTGTTGGAAGTGACTTTTCCGAAACTTGGCGACGGAAAAGAGCCGAAAGGTGAACCAATACACATAGACTAGCCTCTTTTGCTATTTTCTCTTTGTGCGTTCTATGTTTAGGGTTGCTTCGCTGTGGACGAAAACTCTGAGCTGGACGTTCTTAACTCAGCGTGTAAAGAAGCAAAGACAGAAGGCAAACTGACAGGCAAGACGTTGACGAGGCTTTACGAAGCTTTTGGTCAACGCTTCACAAAGGCTTTTGAAGCCCTTAAGGAAAACCGAGTAAAAAAGTATGTTTTCAGACCCAGCGGCAAAGTGGTTTGGATCGTGGTGGGCAAAGAGCGCGATTACCTGGTGATGGCGCAAGCAGACTTCTGCACTTGCGACGATTTCTATTTCAGAGTTTTAGATCGGCAAGTCCACGTTTGTTATCATCTGATTGCTCAGAAAATCGCCAGCGCTTTAGGCTGGTTTGACCTTGTAGAGGAGAGCGACCAGCTTTTTGATTCGTTGATGAGCGAGTGGAAGAAACCTACTGTTTAAATATTAAAACTCTAAATCTATGAGGACGGTGGAGACTGTTCAAATGAGCATTGGCGAATACTTCGAGTTGCTTAAAATCGTGCTTATGGCTTCGTCGCTTGTAGCGTTAGTTCTAATTTTCCTCTACATAATTTATGGCAAGGAAGAAAAAACAGATTAGGCATCTGCCTTTCTTGTTTTGTAGCGCATAAGCCAGAAGGCCACGATAGTCAGTATTGCCAGAACCATGGAGACTAATGCAACCTGTATCGGGTCTGAGCCAAACGCGAAAACTATTGGGAGGGGCCCCACGAATACTATTCCTCCAAAACCTGCGGAGCCTGTTTGGCTACTTGCTAATGCCGCAATTATTATGGTTATTATGCCTGCGCAGATTAGCGTTAAGCTGAAGAGGAACAAAATTTTCAGTCTGCTTATAGTCTGCGTCAAAATTTTTCACCTTGAATCTAAATAGTTGACTAGGGTTATTGCGAGAAGGATTGCAGTTAGGATTATCGAAAGTAGCAGAATGTTTCTGACCGCTTTTCTGTTTTTCCCGAAAATTATTGGAATTGGGCCTATTATGAGGATTCCCCCTGCTTGGCTTTCATGTTCCTCTTGTTCTCTGCTTTTTGTTCTTGAAATCAAAAATATGGTTACGGCTAAGGTTGCGGTTCCAATGGCTATCAAGGCAAATCCAAGCCAGTATAGCGTTTCTGTTTCCATTTATGGTTTGGTTCCCCTTCATATTTGATAGAAAGTCGGCAATAGGCTTTTAATAAGCTTTAAAGCATCACTATAGCGTTTGCGGTGTCCAAGTTCAGATGTCTATTGAGCAGATGATTGAACAGATTCTTTCAAAGCATTCAGCGATTTCGCGGCAGGAACTTATGGAAAGGCTGGAGCATAGAAAACAGAAAACAGGCGGTTTCATCACCGACGAGGTTCTTCTGCGGATGGTTGCCGCAGAGCTTGGCGTGAACGTTCAGGGCAACGGCGTGCTCAAGCCTGCTCTTTTCGTGGCGGATTTGGTTCCGAACTTGAGCAACGTAACTGTTGTTGGTCGCGTGGTAGCCGTTTTTGCCTCCAAAACTTTCAACGGAAGCCGAAGTGGAAAGCTTGCGAGTTTTCTGATTGCGGATAAAACTGGGCTTTTGCGGGTTGTTCTATGGAACGACAAGACTAGGCTGGTTGAGTCTGGAGAAATAAGGCTTGGACAGGTTGTGCGGGTTGCGCATGGCTATACTAAGGAAGGGCTTGGCGGCAAAGTAGAAGTTCACGTTGGCAGCAAAGCCGAGGTAGAGACTGAGCTCGGCGGCGTTGCTGAAGACGATTTTCCAACCATCAGCAGGTTTACCACGAAAATCGCGAAGATCGCGAGCTCGGGCAAGGTGAACCTTGAAGGCGCGGTTGAGGCTGTTGGCGCAGCTTCCACCTTTGTTAGACCTGACTCGAGCGAAGGGAAGCTTTTACGTTTTGTTTTGGTTGATGATTCCGGGCGGATTCCTGTGGTGGCTTGGAACGAGAAGGTGGATGAGCTTAGTTGTTTGCTTGCTGGGTGCTCCGGATTAAGGTTGGTGGAGGCCAAGGTGAGGAAGGGGCTTAATGAAGGTTTGGAGGTTCATGTTGATTCTGGAACCTTTGTGGAGCCGTTTAACGTCGCTGGCGCGTGTCGAGGTTAGGGCGGCTTAGGTGAGAGCCGTTTTTTAGGTTGTTCGCTTGGGGACTGTTTTAGGCCTCTTCGATGTTTGTTGATACGTTTTGTCTATACAAAATGTATATATACTAGGTTAGGTTGTTTGTGGTTTAAGTCTTATGCTTGATGTTTTTTCGTGTTTCAGTTTTTTTACAGAGATTAGCATGGATGCTGAAAAGAGGATTAGAAAGGTGATGTGTGGTGGAGCTAGTGCGATGGGGACTTCTAGAGGGAAGGCGAAAAACGTGGGCAAAAGCACCGTGAATGTTGGTATGGCGAGAATTAGGTTAGAGTTGCGTGGTTGAAGGAGCGTCTTTGCATCTTTGGTTTTCACCATTAGAACAGCGGCGGATAGGAACGTCAGCCATTCAAGCATTATGTTTGTTGAGCTTCTAATGCTTATCTCCATGCCATAAGTTTGCGTGGAGAGAGGCCACAGAAGTTGCAAGGTTCCGCCTGCGATGAAATCGCCTATAAGTGAATGCTGGATTAGGGCTATGAAGTAGGGAAACGCCCTTTTGCGGTATAAAGCGAATATTGGCGCGAAAACTACGAAAGACATTATTATTGAATGGAAAGGCCCACGGTGTTCAACGAAAGGAATCACTATGTCAACGTCGGGAATGACTGAAAGGGTCAAGACGAGGGGGATGTTGATTTTTGTATTTGTTGCTTGTGCTGCGAGTTTGCTGAAAAGGTAGCCCAAAGCGAAGTGACCAACTGAAAACGATGTGGTTTCCTCCAGTTTCGTCTAAAAACAGCGTAGTTAATAAGTTTATGGCGTAGTTTAGGCGTTTGGCAGCCGCCAGATTTTTACTGGCAGAATGGATGCCACAACGGAGTTTCTGGAAACAAGTTTTGCTTTGAAAGAAATGGCGCGTCTGTTTCCGATTTTTCTTTTTGTTCGACACATGGTTTTATGTTAGGATTCTTATTTTGGATATTGATCGATGTTCTCTTGATTTGGTATGTGTATTTGTGTTGTTTACATGAACGACAACGTTTATTAAGACTCACTATATCCGATATTACGGCTGGTCCTTATGGCACTAGAAAAAATTCATGCAGGAATAATCCTCGCCGTCGGAATGACAGGACTGTTAATGACCGTTCTCGCTACAAGCCTATTAACAGCATCCCAACAAATTCCGAACGCAGGCATCGTAAAAGCCTTAGGAGTCGGCGTATACGAAGACGCCGCATGCTCCAAAAACGTCACCTCAATCAACTGGGGCGTAATAGACCCTGGCACAACAGCAAGCTTCCTAGTTTACATAAGAAATGAAGGCAACACCCGCATGAAGTTAAACATGACAACACTCAACTGGAACCCTTCAAAAGCAGCCCAATACATAAGCTTGAGCTGGAACCGCGAAAACTACATCTTAAATTCCATGACCACTGTTCAAGCAAACTTGACGCTTTCAGTAGCATCCAACATAGAAGAAGTTACTACTTTCCTCTTCGACATAATAATAACAGGAATAGAATATCCGTAAAAAAGTGAAAACCATAACATCTAACAGCTATAAGGCGACACAGAACACAAAAACTCAATTACTTCTTTATCCTCACGCTCATTTTCTTTTAACGGCCTTCGAACCTGCCTAGAACCTGCCGAACACATCACCCATCCAAGCATCCACAAAAGCACAATTGCAGGAAAAACAGCCATAACAGCTAATCGTTTCCTCATATTGCCAAACCTAACAAAAGACGAGGCTAATCAGAGGATAAGCCTTCAGAATTCGAAATAAGTATTCACGGTTCACGTGAATTCGAGAATCTTGTGCAAAGGCGTTTCTGATACAGCAGCACTGGTTTAGCAATTGGCGCAAAAAAAGAAATCTTCTTAGTGATCGCCAAAGCCTTTTCCAATTCGGCTAAGCTTACTGTGGCTGTTACAGGCGTCAACGTCACATACAAGAAAAGATAGGTTGCTCCCCCGATTATCGTTTTCAAAAGCAGAGACGAGTCCCAAAAGTGAAGTATCAATAGGGCGGGAATGCCGGAGACTACTGAGTTTAAGTAGATTTTAAGCAATCCGCGAGCGTTTAAAAGAATGTGATAGCTTTTTCTTGCAACTCTTAATCCATATGTTGTGCTTGCCGTGTTTGCTATTATTGCGGCTGCAATCAATCCTTGAACGCCGTAAAACTTTGTTTGTATCGGCGATAGAACCGCTAGAATGGCAAATGTGATTAGGCTCATTTTGAGAGTAATTTTTGTTTCTCCTAAACCGTTGAAAAAGCTTGGAAGAACAAGATATCCAAATCCAACCAGAAGATAGAGTAAACAGTAGGTTATCAAAAACAGTGGAGCCATGTCGTAGGTGGAACCATATATTATCGGAACTATTTCTCTTGAGAACACGATGGAGAAGAAGGCCACGGGAACTATCATCAGAGTGGTATACTTGTTTGCAAGCTGATAAAACGTCCGCACCTTATGGGGCGACGAAGAATTTAGTTTAGAAAAAGCCGGAAGCAACACAGTCGTGATGGGAACTGTGAGGAC
>JAWAPV010000054.1:0-8050 GCA_038894255.1 Bathyarchaeia archaeon | reverse complement strand
TTGCTAAGTGTTTTGCGCATTTCATCAACTAGTTTTCGGGCTCGGGAGTGGATGGGGACAAAAAGCGAAGCTGTTTCTTTTTCAAGCCAGCTTTCTATCTCTTTTGAAGAGAATTTCAGAGTTTCAGACAACCGCATTCCCAATAGCAGATATGATGTGGAAATATTTATTTTTAAGTTTACCACGGTCAATAACTCTTTTTTGAGTAGTTACTCTTAAATAATAACAGTGAAGACTGTTACACAACAAACCGAGATGAAAACAATGGACACAAAAACAATCGCGTTCGTGCTAATGATGGGCCTCCTCGGAAACCTCCTGTTCGGCATATCCTACCACTTCGGATACCTAGCCCCAGGAATTGCCCTCGACTTCTCACTAATAGCCGTTTTCATAGCAGGCTACTACGGCGGCCCATGGATAGGGTTTATTTCAGGACTTTTTGCCGGAATATTTGCAGGCGTACAGTTTGGCCCAATGGGCATGGGCTCGTGGTTAGGTTTAGTAGGACTGCCAATCGGAAAGGGATTAACGGGACTTACCTCGGGCGTAATTGCAAAAAGCTTGAGACTAGGCAAGCGACCTTACTCCTCAGTAATCACGGTGCCCGCAACTTTTCTGGCGTATGTTCCAGAATGCATTTTCACATACGCGTACTTCGCATACTTGATGCCCGTGTTCCTTGGAAAATATATGCTTGAAGTGTTCATCTACTTCATACTGCCTAAAGCTCTCAGCGAAGTGTTGTTGATGAGTTTGCTGATGGGCGCGTTAAGAGGAAACCACGGTTTCAACGAACTTCTGGACAGGTTCTTTGTAAAACCAGCCACGATGCCGATGCTTAGAAAAGAGAGAACAAATTAAAAAGAGAAAGACTTCAGCAACGCTTCAGCGTTAACTTCTCCATTACAGAATATTTTTCCAGTTTTCACGTTGTTAACTACAACCACCGCGGGCGCAAACAAGTTTGGATCTATCTTGTAAAAATCGTATTTCGCATCCTCAAAGATTTCAATGAAGGGTCTGCCGTAATCCTTAGACGCGTTCGAAGGGGCCTTTTCCAAAATCCGCTTCAGCTCTTCTTCATCATCATGTATAACTGCGTAGTATGCCACTCCGCCATACAGAATAGCATCGTTTGTCCGTGCCATAGCCACGTTAAAATTAGGGTGGATCGGCGGAATAGGCGCGGTTCCCCAAGCATGGCAAATCACGTTGGGATTTAACCCAATGCGACGGAGCTTATGTATTCCCGTTTCAACTATTCTGCCAGCAACCTGCGTTGCTCCAGCCAAGCTTTCAGTTGGAGTCAAAATCACCGCAAGATTCTCTTGTTCTATTTTGCAGTCGTTTGCAATTCGTTCCAGAATCTTTGCTGGCGGATGTCTATTTGTTTCCAAAACTACTATAGCCTTACCAAAAGAGTCTTTGTAGCCTATTTCCTCGTAGATTTTCTTCGGCTTCAAAGCCAACGCCCTTGCAGGACCAGACCCTATCGCGAAGTAGCCATCTTCGTTAATTTGCCAGCCGGCATACTGAGACCCAAGTGTTGCGACTATAGGGTGGTCTGTTTGAACCAAAATTGAAGGCAGTTCCAGCCCGCCGTACTTTTTACGCGTTATTTCAACTTTCGCGCAGCCGCCCATGCAGATTTCAGTTACGAGTTTTCCAGCTTGGAAGCCGCCTTTCGTGTTTACCCCAGCGTCCACAATGGTTATTCCAGAATCTTTTTCGACTTTCACTCCGTAAAAAGCCGAGTTTCTGACCAGTTCTTCAAAAAGTTTCCAAGCCATCTGGTTTACGCTTAAATCTTGACTCATCAAGCTTCGCTCCTTTCAAAGGTACTTTTCAAAGTAACGTAAATGTGGATTCTTATCTTTATGAACATAAAGCTTGCCATTGCCATTGTCTGCAAGGTCTCCGGTGAAAACGTATAAGGGGCCTTGAACTGTTTCGTCTTCTTCAACTTTGACTTTTCCGCGGATTCCCTCAATTGAAAAAGTTGGAAGAATAGTTTCTAGAAAGCCGCCGATAATTATTCTGCCGCCAGTCATGCACGCGCCTGCTCGACCGACACAAGAGTTTTGAACGTAAATTGTTCCATCGCGCATTCGTAAACCAA
Organism: Bathyarchaeia archaeon; assembly: GCA_038894255.1. GTDB lineage: Archaea > Thermoproteota > Bathyarchaeia > Bathyarchaeales > Bathycorpusculaceae > JAWAPV01. Next base: position 5,928 of record JAWAPV010000054.1, on the reverse strand, counting down.
TAAACTGCTTTGCATTGCCATAAACCTTTATCAAGCCTTTCTTCATGTAGTTGCCAATTTCGCTGCCAACATTTCCATAAACAACTATTTTTCCGCCGCTCATGCCAACGGTGCTTCCCCTATAAGGCGAAGCCAAGTAGTCTTCGGCGTCTCCGTGGATTTCGATTTCGCCTCCCTTCATCATTGCGCCTGCCCAGCTTGCAACGTTGCCATACACGAGGATTCGGCCTCCTTTCATTTCTTCGCCCAAGTGCATACCCGCGTTTCCGTTGATGACTATCTCGCCTTTGGTCATGCAAGCGCCTATTCTGCGAACCTTGCTGACGTCGCCGTGAATAGTTATGGTTGGCATGTCAGAAGCTGTTTCTTCGATTTTGAAGAGTTCTCCAAGAGTTTTCTTCTTGTTTCCTTCCCAGACTTCAAGTTTGCCTATTTCGCTGACGTTTTTGTTTTGGAACACGTCGGGGTTTATGCAGTCCGCAATTATTGGAAGGCTGAAAACTTTTAACGGATGAAGATTAATCATCTACACATCAGCCTTTACTGGTATAGCGTAAGACGCCTTAAGGTAATGTTCAGTCACAGGGTAGTTCTCATATTCCACTGTCCAATATTCCCGAAACTTCTGCCTCACGTCGTCAGTGGCGTCTGGAGGCTCAGAAGTTTGCACGTCAAGCCAGAGAGTGACACCGTCCGTAGCCTGTGTTATTTCGCCGTTTTGAACCACAACTTCTCCTGCTTTTATCGTGTAAGCTGCGCGTTTAAACGCCTTGCGCACAGTTTTATACTTTCTGGCGGCGTCAACTTTTTCGGGATTCACGTTGTAAATGGCGATGTCTGCGTCTGCTCCTACTCCAAGATGCCCTTTCTCGCGCAGTCCCAAAGCCTTAGCTTGTCCAGCTCTTGTGACTATTGCAAGTTCGTAGAAGCTTAGCTCGCGGTTTAAAGATGGTAGCAAAATCTTGTTTCTCGCGTGTGGGTTAATCCTTTTCAAAGTTGCTTTTCTTGCCTCTTTACTCATAAGCCACGCAACAATCCGCGGATAGCTAGTGAAAGGCCCGCCGTTGGGATGATCGGTCGTCATTAAAATCTTCCACGGGTCTTTAATCAGCAAAGCCAGCTCCAAGCCTATCGACCACTGAATAGCATGCACGTAGTTTTTGCGGCGATAGTGAAAGGGCACGATGCCCGCGCTGGTTTCAGTTTCAACATCGTGGTTCACCCATTTGTTGCCCGTCAACCCGTGAAGCCCATACTGAAATGGCCCGTCAGCCGTCATGGTGGTCGTGTTCGAGAATATTACCTGTCCCATGTCCATTGTTACGTGGGAATGAGCATTGACGTAGTTGGCAATCTCCTCTGTTCCAGGCTCAAGGGTTTTCCAGTCATCACCCTTATACGCGTTAAATTGGCAATGTGTTATGTGAATCGCAGCTTTGCCTTCTGTTGCCAAATCTTCAACGCACCGCATAGTTTCCATTGTTGTAGCGTAATTTCCAAGCTTTCCAAGATTGTTGGTGTGAACATGAATCGTGTGGGGCAAATTAAGCAGCTTGTTCACTTTGCAGAGCCCGCGAAGAATTTCCCGCGGAGTAACGCAGAAGTAGGGAACCTGGTCGTCCAAACTGCTCACGTTATTTCCGAAGCCCCAGGCTTCTAGGCCGCCTGGATTAACTATTTTTATCGCGTAGCCCTTTGTGGATTTTAGCATCCACGCAATGTGTCTCGCAAGCTCCTCAAGTTTTCCGTCTCTTAAATGCTCAAGCGTGACCCACCAGTCGCCAAGCAAAGGGTATGAGGCTTTATCAATCATCGGCGTGTCATTCAATTCTTCATGGGTATGCTTTGCCTCGAGAGGCGGCATGGAAGGGTTCATAACGGTAGTATAGCCCATTCTCGCATAACGGTAGCCTGTCGTAAACGTGGAAGGAATAGAATAGCCAACGCCCGACCTCGTCAGCGGCGTTTTAGGTTCAAAATCCTTAAAGTGGTCTTCGGGTCTCAGAAGCCTCCCGGTGTTGACTTCTGAACCTGCTATGTGGCTGTGGATGTCCACGCCGCCCGGCATGACTATCATTCCAGAAGCGTCGATTTTTTTGGCTTTATGCTCATTTACTTTTTCAACAATTTTTCCGTCTTTGACGGCAAGATCCATCTTTTCGCCGTTCACTCCATTAATGGGGTCGTAAACAAAACCGTTCTTAACAAGCAACTCCACCTAAGTTGCCTCCTTTTGGTTTTTTGTTTTAAGCGCTCGGATTTTCTGCAGTAGTTGCGCCAAGATTTCCTCATCAGACATTATACCGTTTGGTGGTGAGACTATTTTTTTGAGGGGAAGCGGGACATGGTCCATGCGATATGCCGTTCCTTCGGCTTCTATGCCCACGAAAGCTGTTGGAAAAACTATGTCAGCAACTTGGGAGGTTGCGTTCAAGTGAGGGTCGACCACAATAAGAGGGTTCTTAACCAAGTGTTCAGCGGCTTTTTTCGGGAAATTCGAAACAGGGTCAGAAGCAACAACCAAGGCTGCGTCTGTTTCTCTACGCAACAGCACATCAACAGCAGAAGTTTCTCCAGGGTTATATCGAGGATAGCCAAGAGAAAAATCCACCGCGTACGGGTATCCAGTTTGCCAAGTGAAAACAGTGTTTGCGCCACTAACGTTGAAGTGCCCCCGCATGGGCATGATTGCGAATTTTGTGCGCTGGTTCAAATCGCGAGTCAAAGAAATTGCTATGTCAATGTTTCGGTGTTTACCGCTACTCATGGTAAGCCCCAGCCCGAAAAAGAAAATGCCGAAGCTGCAGTTAATCATCGCGTCAGCAATTTCTTCCAAGTAGTCGACGGGGACCCCTGCAACTTTGTCGACATCCAATTCTTGGTCTCGAACTAAGGCTCTAAACGCCTGCATAAGCTCGTAGTCCTTGTTAGGTTCTACCTGAACAAAGTAGTCAGCAATATCAGCCGATCTTGTTCTTCTGACATCCACAACAACAAGTTTTCTTCCCTTTTTTGAAAGAGCTGGGTAAGGGCTTTTAAGCGGAGGCGCTGGCGCGGAATCTTTTTCTTTGAATATTTTCCGAAACGCGCTTTCGATTTTTTTCCGCACATTCAACGCTTTTGTCTTGCTTAGGTAGCCTCTCCATTCGCTCTTCTCAAATCTGCCCTCTGAAAAGCTTGTGTAGCGTTCAATGTGCCTCGGATGAGCGCTCCAAGGATTGCTTCCCCAGTAGACAATTAAATCGGCTCGATGCCTAACTTGTCCGAGCGTGCACGATGGAATGCCGACATCTTGAACCCCTAAAATGGATGGCCCGTGGCACACGGTGGAGGTGTTATCAATCACTCCGCCAATTTCCTCTGCCAGCTCTAAACCTGTTCTGATAGCTTCACAGCTTGTTGAACTCCAACCATAAAGAAGAGGATAGCTTGCGTTTGCAAGTATTTCAGCAGCTTTTCCTAAGGCTTCTTCGAATGAAGATTCAACAAGCTCTCCATCCTTCCTAACTAACGGTTTCATTAGCCTGTGCTCGTTGTAGCTGAGAAACTTGGATTCACACATGGCACAGCCATTCTTTACCTTCGTTATTTTCCCATCACGAATTGTTAATTCTATGTCGTCGCACAAGCAACCGCAAACTGGACAGGTTACTGCCTTAACTGTCGTCATGATCTATTTCCCAAATTCCTGTTTAAGAAGCTCTTTCAAGCTCGAAACGGACTTGTCATAAGCGGGTTCAATGGTGGCAGGAGTTCCCTTAAAGGTTGGCATACCTGTACTATCGGTTTCGGTTTCAACAACAACGTTTGCCCAGGGACCATACGGAACAAAAGCTATACCTAAGTGCGAACCACGAGGCGATTTGACAGCTTTGAGAACCACTGAACCTTGTTTTGTTGAAACAAGCACGTTTGTGTTCTCTCTTACGCGTAGCTTTTCCAGATCTTCAGCATCAATGCGGCAGATGGCAACATTTTCCATGTATGTTGCAGTGGATTTTCCGCTTTCTTTCCCCACGCCTTGCCCGATTGTTCGCCCTGTAACCAACGTGACGAAAATCTTCGCTTTTTTCTCCATTTTTGTCAGCTCACGGCAAGTTCACTTTTGTCGTAACGTACGTTTTTTGGGACACGCGCGAATGCGTTTCTTGCATATTGTTTTGTAGTCCTCTTAAATTAAATTTGCTACAATGTTGCTCATCTATATACCATAGACATGCAGCAGATAAAATATGTGGTAAAAACGCTTTTATAAAACTATAAAGAGTGGTTCAAGCACTCAAAAAAGGAAGAAAGACATTGGGAAGGCTAATTATCGAAGTTGAGGACGTGGTTAAGCATTACGGAGAAGTCAAAGCAGTTGACGGCGTCTCCTTTAAGGTTAATGAAGGAGAAACCTTTGGGCTACTGGGCCCGAACGGAGCGGGAAAGACCACTTTAATGGAAATAATGTGCGGTTTAAGAAGGATGGACCGAGGCAAAGTTACGATTAACGGTTTCGATTTAACAAGAGATTTATATAAGGTCAAGGCCTCAATAGGGTTCTGTCCTCAAGAAACATTGCTCTATGATTTACTAAGTGTCCGCGAAAACCTAGCATTTTCAGCCTCGCTTTATTCACTTTCATCAAAGAAGTTTAAAGAAAGATTGGAGTTCAGCTCCAAAGTTTTAGGTGTTGGAGAATTCTTGAATAGAAGAGTTCAACAACTCTCAGGCGGAATGAAGAGAAGAGCCAACCTTGCAGCTTCAATAATACACGACCCGCCAATTGTGATTTTAGACGAACCTACGGTGGGCTTTGACCCTAACATAAAAAGAGAATTCTGGGAACTGCTGAAAACCCTGAAAAAATTTGGAAAGACTGTTTTGCTTTCTACACATGACATGTATGAGGCTGACGCAACCTGCGACCGAGTGGCAATAATGGAGAAAGGAAAAATTGCGGCGCTGGACAAGCCTGAGATTCTGAAGAAAAACATTGGTGGAGAACCAAAAATACACGTCAAGACAAAAAGCCTGCATACAAAGAAAGCTTTGGCAAGCCTAAAAGGTTATGATGTGAAAGTGTTTGAAGATGAACTTTACGTGTCCGCGGATAACCCATGGAAAATTATGGATAAAATAACAAGCGCTTTAACTGCAGAAAATGTTCTCGTTGAGAAAATTGAGGTTGTTGAACCCACCTTGGAAGACGTATTCATAAAACTAAGTGGAAGAAAACTCACGGAGGATACTCAATGAACTCCATAATCGGAATAGCTATGAAAGACATAAAGACGTTTTTTAGAGAAAAAGGAACCATCTTTTGGACGATCGCGTTTCCAGTAATAATAATGTTGCTCTTCACAGCAATTTTCGGCAGAGACATACCATTCAACGCGACCATCGGAATAGTAAATGAAGAGGGATCAACACCTCTAGCCTTAGACGTGATTTCCAGACTTAACAGCACCGGGTTCCTAACTCTAAAAGAATTCGCAAACCAAACCTTGGCACTTGAGGAACTTAATGAAACCAAAATCCGCGCGGTTCTAACAATCCCTGAAAACTTTACGCAAGACCTCTACTTTGCGGGGCACGCAAACGTTTCTTTAACCATAGACGGAACAAACCCCGACGTCTCTAGGCTGATCGATGACAGCATAAAAACCTTTTTCACCGAATACTATAAAGCCTTTAACCCAAACTACACAGAACCCATAAAAGTTAACACACAGATATTCTATGTTGGGGAAAAAGTAGGTTATAAAGAAAACTTGGTGCCCGGCATGCTTTGTTATCCACTTCTTTTCTCTAGCATGGTGGTCTCCACGGGCGCCATAGTGTTCGAAAGAGAGAAAGGCACGCTGAAGAAGATTCGAGCCTCACCTATTCACCCACTAAATATGCTTGTAGGAAAGACGTTGGCGGCGCTGGTTCAGACAGCCA
>JAWAPV010000053.1:5870-8091 GCA_038894255.1 Bathyarchaeia archaeon | reverse complement strand
GGCGAACGAGCAGGATCCGGTGCTGGTTTCGGCTGGTGGAGGCGCTAAGGATCTTGACGCTAAGGTTATTGCAACCGTCAGAGGGCTCATGCTCATCGTGGAGTTGCATGTCGACTGCCGCGATGCCATGGGCGCCAACGCGGTTAACACGATGGCTGAGGCCGTTGCGCCCATGATAGAGCGGATAACTGGCGGAAAGGTTCTTTTGAGGATAATCTCTAACCTAGCGGCTAAGCGTCTGGTTAGAGCATGGTGCGTTGTTCCGAAAGACGCGGTTGGCGGCGAGGAAGTTGTTGACGGCATAGTGAACGCCTACGCTTTTGCGGCTGCCGACCCCTTCCGAGCTGCCACGCACAACAAGGGCATTTTAAACGGCATCATCGGAGTAATATTGGCGACCTGCAACGACCACCGCGCAATCGAAGCCGGCGCACACGCCTACGCAGTCAAAAACGGACATTACACTACCTTGTCAGTTTGGGAGAAAAACGAAGAGGGCAACCTTGTTGGCTCAATAGAGATGCCTATGGCTGTAGGACTCATCGGCGGAGCCGTGCGCACCCACCCGATTGCCAAAATTGCTGTGAAGATTTTGGGGGTTAAAACTGCAAACGAGTTCGGCGAGGTTCTGGCCGCGGTTGGTTTGGCTCAGAACTTGGGCGCGCTAAGAGCCTTGGCGCATGAAGGAATCCAGCGTGGCCACATGTCGCTTCACGCCCGAAACATCGCAGTTGCCGCTGGAGCGTCCGGCGAGCTGGTGGACATCGTTGCCGAAAAAATGGTGCAGGAACGCAAAATCCGCATGGACAGAGCAAAAGAGCTTATCGAGCAGCTGAGCAGTTCTGGAAAAACCTAATAGACAAGCAAGCCGCATCTATGGGCGGCGACCAAAAATGAAAATTATACTTGGGCCAGCATCGAAGGATTTAGGCTTAAAAATAGCTGAAAGGCTACGCGTGCCAGCAGTAGACGTTTTTTTCAAGGTTTTTCCCGACGGAGAATCCTACCTACGCTTTGAGGCTGATTCGCTGCAAGGCGAAGACGTGGTAATTGTGCAAACTACAAGCCCGCCTCAAGATCAAAGGCTCGTGCAGCTTTTCTTGATGGCGGATAACGCTTTGGACATGAACGCCAGAAGCATAATTCTTGTGGTCCCCTATTTCGCCTATTCAAGGCAGGACAAGCGGTTCTTGGCTGGAGAGGTTTACAGCGTAAAAACTGTTGTTAAACTGTTTGAGGCTTGTGGCGTGAGTAAAATTTTTACTGTGAATGCTCACAACCCTTCAGTTTTAAAGACGCTACCTGTCCCCGTTGAAGACCTTTCCGCAATCGGCTTACTTGCAGACTATTTTGTGTCAAAAGGTTTAGTTGAAAAGCCGTTTTCCTTGTCGCTTGGAAAGAAAGCTCTAAGCGTGGCGTCTGAAGCTGACAAGGTTTTGAAAGGCGGATTTGACTTTGTTTCCACCAAAAGAGACGTTCACACGGGAAACGTTACGCTTGAGGATAAGGAATTGCCCGTGAAAGGCCGCGACGTGATAGTTTTTGATGACATCATAAGCAGCGGGGGAACCATGGCTAAGGCAGTTAAATACGCGAAAGAGAAGGGTGCAAGAAAAGTTTATGCAGCTTGCGTGCACCCGCTGTTGACAGGCGACTCTTACAAGAAGATAATGGAAAGCGGGGCAGAAGGCATAATCGGAACTGACTGTGTCCAAAGTTCGGTTAGTAAGGTTTCTGTTGCTCCGTTGATAGCTGAAGCCTTATCAAGACAAGGAGCATGAGTTTGGCTCGACTTTTCTTTTTGTTTTCCGGCGAACATGAGAATCTACCTCTTTCCGAGCTTAAGGCTATTCTGGAAATAGAAGGTTTTGAGTATAAAGTCTTAGAGAAGCTTGAGCAATTGGCTCGAATCGAGGTTAGTCAAGATTGCGTGAATAGGGTTTTGGTGCGAGCCGCTTTGGCTAGGCTCTGCGGGCTAGAAATGTTTGCTTGCAACGCGAAGATAGCAGAAATTATGAAAGCTGTTCGTGTAGTTGATTTGGCCAGCGCTGTCAAAGCTGGAGAAAGTTTTGCTGTTCGCATTAAACGTGTGAAAGAATATTCTCCCGATGTTGACACTATGGCTCTTGAAAGAATGCTGGGCAGTCTGCTGCTGGACGCAAACCCAAAAGCAAAGGTTAAGCTGAGAAAACCAGACAAAACATTCACAGGCGTTTTAACC
>JAWAPV010000053.1:0-5860 GCA_038894255.1 Bathyarchaeia archaeon | reverse complement strand
GGAAAACTCGTGTTTGGCTTGACGCTTGCAGAAATTCCCGCCAAACCTTTCGTTGAAAGGCGTCCACGTAAAAAACCGTTTTTTCACCCTTCTGCTATGCAGGCGAAGCTTGCGCGGTGCATGGTGAACCTCGCGAAGCCTAAGGCTGGAGAGCTTGTTGTTGACCCGTTTTGTGGAACTGGAACCATGCTTGTGGAGGCTGCTTTTGTCGGCTGCCGCGTGGCTGGCTTGGACATTCAAAGGCGCATGGCAAGAGGAACTTTGAGGAATTTGAGGCATTTCGGTTTGAACGCGGATGGCGTAGTCGTAGGCGACGTTAAGCATTTGCCCTTTAGAAAGGTTGATTGCGTTGTGACTGATCCTCCTTACGGCATATCCTCAACCACAGTTAAGCGAGGCACAGAGCAGCTTGTGGAGGAGCTTCTAAGAGCCGTGCACGGGCTGCTTGAGCGCGGTCGGCGGGTTTGCTTGGCTTCGCCTAAGCGTTTGAAGATTGAGAAGCTGGGCGAGAGGTTGGGGTATAAGCATTTAGAGTCGCATTTTGTTTATGTTCACAGAAGCTTAACTAGGCAGATAGTGGTGTTTGAAAAGGTGTGAAGGGCATGAGTCTGCGCGTGATTTTCCTAGGCACAGGCGGCAGCGTTCCCACCGCGAAGAGGGGATTGCCAGCCATGCTAATTCAGCGTGAAGGCGAACAGCTAATGTTCGATTGTGGCGAGGGAGTGCAGAGGCAGATGGTGAAAGCCAAATGCGGTTTTCATCGGCTTTCTAAGGTTTTTGTTACGCACATGCATGGCGACCATTTGCTGGGGTTGCCTGGCTTGCTTCAGACGATGGCTATGCTTAACAGGGAAAAGAGGCTTGAGGTTTACGGCCCTGTTGGGATTGCAAGGTTTTTGGAATGTGTTCGTGAGACGGTGCAGGTTGTGTTGACCTTTGACGTTGAGGTTCACGAGATTAAGAAGGCAGGTTTGGTTTGCGAGGAAAAAGCGTATGTGGTACGTGCGGTTTGGGCGGATCACGTGATTCCAAGCTTGGCTTACGCGTTCGTGGAGAAGCCAAGGGCTGGCAGGTTCTACCCTGAAAAGGCTAAGAGGCTTGGCGTTCCTGAAGGCGTTTTGTGGTCGAGGCTTCAGAAGGGTCACGAGGTTAGGCTTGCTGACGGCAGGGTTGTTAAGCCAAGGCAGGTTTTGGGTTCTTCGCGGAGTGGGAGAAAGATTGTTTATACTGGCGACACGAGGCCGTTTAAGGGGTTTGCAAGGTTTGCTGCTGGTGCCGATTTGCTTGTTCATGATGCTACTTTGGATGATGATTTGGCAGATAGAGCCTTTGAAGACGGGCATTCCACGGTTGGTCAAGCAGCAGAAGCGGCAAGGAAAGCCAAGGTAAAGAGGCTTGTTTTGACGCATATAAGCGCGAGGTACGAGGACGCAGAGAGGCTTCTTGAGAGGGCAAAGAAGGTTTTTGGGGAGACTTTGGTTGCAGAGGATTTCATGCGGGTTGAGGTTCCGCTGAGAGACGGTTAAGCGCTTTTGCTTTTTAGCCCCCGTTCTGTTTGTTGATACGTTTTGTCTATACAAGTTGTAGATACACTGGTGTTTTTGTGGGAAAGAAAAAATGGAGAGAGGGGTTTGAGTGTTTTGGGGTTTTGCTACTGGTCTACGTAGAGGGTTATGCTTGTTCCGCCTACGCTTATGTCTATGAAGTAGCTGCCTGAGCCTGTGTAGGAGGTTATTCTAAGCTGGTATGTACCCGTGACGGTCAGGGTTTTGGCTATGGTTTCTTGGCGTGTGGTTCCTGTTGACGAGGCGATGAGGGTTCCGCTTGGGTTGTAGAGGCGTATGTCAAAGTCGGGGTTGCTTGACGAAGCCCAGTTAGGCATTATCATTGTTATCGCTATTGGGTAAGACGTGCTTGTCACCGTGATTTTCCAAACGTCATATTTTCCGCTGCCTGGAAGGTCTTCAGCTCCGTAGAAGTGACTTGGCACCGAAGGCCCAGTTCCAGAAAAGCCTCCTGCCGACTTGATTGCTGCGTAGCCGTCCATTCGTCCCCAGCCAAAATCGATGTCTTTGCCTGACGGGCCAAAGTCGATTGAAGTTGTGGAGAAAATGTTCTTAATTTGTGCGGGCGTTAACGAGGGATTCGCGTCAAGCATCAACGCTACTGTTCCAGCAAGGAAAGGTGTTGCCATGCTTGTGCCGCTCATCTCAATGTAGGAGTTTGTTGTGCCGCTTCGGGCTGCCATAATCTTGTAGCCAGGAGCGCAAACATCTGGCTTTGTTCGCCCATCCGCTGTTGGTCCGCGGCTTGAGAAAGACGCAATGTAGAAGCCTGAGTGGCCGACGTCGGCAAACGCTCCAACCGTTATCACTTTTTCAGCCGCACCCGGCGAGCCTATGGTGTACTTTTTGGGTCCAAGGTTGCCTGCGGCGACACACACGACTAGTCCTTGGTCAACGGCGTTGTTGCAGGCTTGGGAAACCGAGTCTGTGCCGTCAGAGCTTGTGCTTGTGCCCAAGCTCAGCGAGAGGATTTCTATGCCGTAAGTAGCTTTGTTAGTTACGCACCAGTTTATGCCGTCTGTCACTGTTGAGAGGGAGCCTGACCCCGCTGAATCCAAGACTTTTACGCCGACCAGCGCGGCGCCCGGCGCCACACCCTTGTAAGCAGAATTGCCTTCGCCTGTTCCAGCCGCGATTGAGGCACAGTGAGTGCCGTGGCCGTTGTCGTCATACGGGGTGGTTCGACCGTTCACGAAGTCTTTCCAGCCTATGACTTTTCCTCCGTCAAGGTCCACGTGTCCCGTGTATATGCCAGTGTCAATTATTGCTATTACGATGTCGTCTTTCGTGTAGGTTGTCGGCGAGCCGTTGCGGTCTCCGTCTACTCCGAAGTCAGTTCGGGCTTTTTGGATGCCGAACCAGCTTGTGGCTGTGTTCAGGCAGGCGTAAACGGGCGCGTCATACTCTATTTGGATAATGTCGCTTTTTTCGGATAAGCTCCAAATCTGGCGTGGCGTGAGTGATGTGGCGATTCCCGGAATTATTGTCCAGCGGGAACGGACAGAAAATCCGCCTACTTCGTTCTGTAGGGCGGATATTTGCATGTCTGAGGGGGTTTCTTTGAATCTGATTATGACGTTAATGGGGCTTTCGGGCGTTTTCTTCATAACCTCTTCGAGAGTGTCGAAGATTCTGTTTCTGTTGCCGTCCATCAGCTTGCTCGTGAAAACTGGTGGTGGTTTAGCCTCGATTATTGGAGCCAGCGAAAAGAACATGCACGCGATAACAACGAGAGCTAAAGTGTTCCTTGTCATTTTTCTTTCAAACAAAGTTTTCACCGAGAATCGTTTTTCGCCAATAGGTAGTATATTAAATTTTCCAGAATGCCCTTTATTCGCCCTCTAAACCAACGAAAACTGCTGCTTTTATGCGGTCATCAAGTCAGCATCTCTCTGACTCTGGCAAGGCTTTCATCTACATGCTCAACCGACTCGACCACCACAACCACATCTTGAGAAAGCCTTTTCACTGATGCAGCAAGCCTTTCCCAGTTAACCGAGCCACGCCCAACTCCCAAGTGCTGGTCCTCATTTCCGCTGTTGTCGTGAACATGCACATGCACTATTTTTTTCTCAAAAGTTTCCAAGAATAGCTGTGTCTGCCTGTTAATGTTTGAGTGCCCAACATCCAAAACTAGCCCAATGTTTTTGTCGGCTTCTGCGAAGAAACTTTTGAAGTCTTGAACGCTTTTCAGCAAGAACGGGTAGGGCTCAGGAACGTTTTCTATAGCAATTTTCAAGCCGCAGTCTTCAGCGAGTTTGGCAAGAGTATTCGCTGTTTGCAAATTTCTTTGCCAGTCCATGCGTGGATAGAACATGCTTATGCCCGTTTTGATGCCAGGGTGGAAAACCCATACGCGAGCTTCGAGGGCATTTGCGTGGGCTATCGAGGTTTCTAGCCTCTTGAGCATTGCTTTTAGTAGCTGTTTTGACGGGGAAGCTATGTTGATGTCTGCGAAGGGCGCGTGTACCGAGTATTTCTTATTATAGGATTGCCCGATTTCCTTTAGCGTTTTGATTCTTTGTTTTGTTAGTTCGTGGAATCCGTCGTCTACCAGCTCGATGTTGGCGGTTTTAGCGTTTTTGACGTTTTGGGTCATTTTTCTGAAAGGGCTGCTTAGGCAGTGGAGCATTGATAAGCCGACTTCGATTTTTGCCATGGAGTCTAGGTTCTCTTTTCGTGCTTATATTTGATTTGTCTGTTTGCTCTCTTTTGGAAGTTTATTTTTGGTGCGTGTTTTGGTTGTTTTTTCTCTTGGTTGCGTCAGATTCCGAATATGTATCATTACTTATAATTAGGAACAAGCATCCACATAAGTTAAATGGCATATCGCAAGAAATCATATTCTGAGAAGTTAGCTACGAAGGCTCATAAAGATGAAAAACCCACGCAAAGTGCTTCTTCAGCCCCGAAAAGACAGGACAAAGGTGAAAAAATGAAGCTTCGCTGGAAAGCACTAATAGCTGTAGGAACAGCATTCGCAGGCGTACTTCTAATCTCCCAAATAATCCTGTATTACCCAATGATAAACAACATTCTCGCAATAGAACAGTCAGAATCGCTTAAGCAAGCACACAGAGTTGCCGACATGATAGCACATGAACTTGCAAACCTAAACGCCACAACAGTTGACTACGCGGCATGGGACGACACCTACGAGTTTGTACAAAACGGCAACCCAGAATACATAACCAACAACATACTTGACGAAATATTCATCAACCTACGACTCAACCTCATACTATTCACAAACACCTCAAAACAAGTCGTATACGGAAAAGCATTTGACTTAGAAAACTCTACAGAAACAGCCTTCCCCCAAAGTTTACTCCAACATCTCGCCGAAAACGATGCGCTCCTCACACACGAAAACGAAACCAGCACCATAACAGGCATAATAAACCTACCTGAAGGACCACTACTTGTTGCGTCAAGCGCCATAACAACAAGCCTGCGCCAAGGGCCTGTTCAGGGCGCGCTAATCACAGGACGCTTTTTAGACACGGTTGAAATCAGCCGGCTGTATGAGTTGGTTCACCTTCCCATAGTCGTTCAGGCCATCGGAGACTCTTGGGTTTCAACTGACTTTCAAAAAGCCAATTCATCCTTATCACGAGAACAGCCGTACTTTTCAAATCCTTTGGACGATAAAAACGTTGCTGGCTACGCGCTTATTAACGACGTTTATGGGAATCCTGCCTTAATTCTAAGAGTTACTATGCCGCGGGACATTTATGCTCAAGGAATCACCAACATTACATATAACGCTGTTGCCCTTTTTGTGGTTGGCGTAACCTTTTGCGTGGTCTCTATAGCCTACCTTGAAAAGTCGGTGCTTTCCCGCTTATCCCGTCTACAGACAGAAGTTGAGAAAATAGAGAAAAGTGGTGATCTAAAAGCGCAAGTGTCGCTTGGAGGCAAAGATGAGCTTGCTGAACTTGCGCATAAAATAAATGAAATGTTGTCTGCAATTCAAAAAGCTGAGCAGTCTCTTAGAGAAAGCGAAACACGTCTTAGGCAAATAACTGAAAACATGTTTGACATGGTAAGCATGATAGACACCACTGGAATTTGCATATACGCCAGCCCGTCCATCACAAAAACTTTAGGATATAAGCCAGCCGACCTTCTGGGAAAACCCCTCATTAGTTTTGTTCATCTGGATGACTTAAATAGGTTAAATGAAGCCTTTAGAAAAGCGCTAGAAAACAAATCCTTACCGAAAATAGAGTGCCGTTACAAGCACTTGGATGGTCACTACTTGTGGCTAGAAGTTGTCGGCAACATAATCTACG
>JAWAPV010000052.1:0-8119 GCA_038894255.1 Bathyarchaeia archaeon | reverse complement strand
TCAACAAAAAATTGAGCTGAAAGCAACATGAAAAGAACAGCAATAGTTTTTTCGCCAATATATTACCAACACAACACTGGGAAAGGGCATCCTGAAAAAGCAAAGCGCCTAAAAGCAATCGTCAAAGAAGTTAGCGAATGGAACAAGCTTGGCCAGAAAAGAAACATCCAGTTTGTCAAACCAGAAAAGGCGCGAATCGAAGATGTGGAAATTGTTCACATGCCAGAATACGTTAAGCTGGTTGAGGCTGTCTGCAAAGCGGGAGGAGGTCTGCTGGATTTGCAGGATACAGTGGTTTCCTCGAATAGCTTTGATGTGGCTCTTTACGCCGTGGGAGGCACGCTTACAGCGACCCATCTGATTATGGAAGGAAAGAACAGAAATGCGTTTGCACTTGTTCGTCCTCCGGGGCATCACGCGGCAAGGCATCGTGCCTTAGGTTTTTGTCTTTTCAACAATGCCGCAATCGCAGCTCAACATCTGATTGAAAAATTCAATTTAAAGAGAATTCTCATCTTGGATTTGGATGCGCATCACGGGAATGGCACACAAGAAATCTTCTATGCAACTGACAAAGTGTTATACGTTAGTTTGCACGAGGACCCCGCGGGGTTTCCTGGTGCAGGGTTTGCTGAAGAAACGGGAAAGGTAGACGGAAAGGGTTTCAACGTGAATGTGCCTTTACCTTTTGGGACTGGAGACAGTGAATATCTTCAAGCAATAAACGAAATTGCGATGCCGATAGCGCGGCAATACGAACCACAGTTTGTTGTTTTGTCTGCGGGTTTTGACGCTCATTACGCTGACCCGGTGGGACAGCTTTCTCTTTCGGTTTTAGGCATCAAAAAAGCTTTCAAGGCAACAGTTGATTTGGCTTCTGAGCTGTGCCAAGAAAGGCTTCTAGCAGTTTTGGAAGGTGGATACAACTTGGAGACCATCGGAAAGCTGGCAACATCCGCAGTGGCAGTTATGAGCAATGACTCTTACGTTTTGGCGGACGAAACCCCAACATGTCTAAAGAAAATGGGGAAACGAGCGCAACGCGCTATTAAGAAAACGAAAAAAGTTCAGAGTGCCTTTTGGAACATCAAATAGAAATGGAGTATCTGTGGCAGTTTTCGATGAAGGAGCCAAGTGGGTTACTCGATTACTTGGATTGCGTTTTCTGGGCATTGTGCTTCGCATGCCCTGCATACAAGGCATTCTTCAGGTTTAACGGGCACTGACTTTCCGTCTTTTATTTCGTAGACGCCTACTGGGCAAGTGTCAGCGCATGTTCCGCATCCGGTGCATTTATGATTGTCCACAACGATTTTGACCATCTTTTCCTCTCCTCTTTTTCATTCACTTTTAGTTGAAGTTTCATTGAAATCTGGGTTGTGGAATAAAAGCGTTTAGGTTTGTCAGCGGCTTTCTTCACGTAGTCTCAGCAGAATTCCGTCTATGGTGGTTTCAGCACTTTCTCTTCGGCGTTCGTAGTCTGAAAGCATTTTCCGATAGCCTTCCAGAGAAAGCTCGCCTCTGCCGTGTCTAGCTTCAATGCTTTTAAGGTTAGCTGCAACCTCTGTAATTTCGGTTTCCGCAACCTCTAGCTGGCGCATATAGTCCAAGTATTGCCCGCCTGCGGCGCGAATTCTCGCCTTGAAATCTTCCAGATTTCTTTGCAACGTGGTCAAACGCGCCTCAAGCATTTTCCTGCGCACCTTATAGCGGCGCCTCGGAATCTTGCCTTTCTGCACTCTGTCCTCCAGAGAAGCCAGTTCCGCGTCAATTTTTCTTTTCTCTTCATAAGCATCCACAAAAGACCTCAGATATTCTGGCCGGAGCCTTACAGCACCAACAGGCCCCGCAATTTGCGCGCGCGTTTCAGGTTTTCTCCATGCAACCGCAATGACCGCGCAGGCTATCACGGCTAGCGTCAAAGCCCATGTTGTGGGTCGGAAAGACAGCCATAGGATGTTGTAGTGGTAGGTGACTTCTATGATGGCGTTATCCGTCGGCATTAAGCCTTGTCTGGTTATTGTTACGCTTTCTTGAAAGACGCTTCTCGAAACACTGTAGTCGCCGCTTGTGATGGCGCTTCCGAGGCTTGTTATTTTGGCTCCTTCTGGAAAGGTTATTCTCACCACGGTTTGGGTTATGTAGTAGTCTTCATACTGCAACAACGCAAGGCTCAACATGTAACTGTCACCGTCTTGCCTATGAAGCGCGTCGGAGGGCAAACGGTATTTGAGGACAAAATTGGTTGACTGGTTGCCTAGAACCTCGATGGTTAAGTTTACCAAGTAACAGTTGGTTGTGGCGTTTATCTGGGTAGGAACACCCATCTTTCTTCCAAACTGGTCCACGGCAGTAATGTTCGAAGCGTTAGAAGGCGCAAACACTTTAACCGAACTAATTGTGGATTTTGCTTTGCTCGTGATTTTGTAAGTGTCTCCACAGTCAACTTCACCAAACTCGTTTACGCTCATTTCACGCTTCAAAAGTGACACGTCAAACAGCTGCAACTCGCCCTGAGACGAGGTAAAAGCAAGGCTTGCAGGTGAATAAGTGAACTCAGGCAAGTTTTCTGTCCCGTAAGCGAAAACGTTCGTTGTCCCATTTATTGGTGCAGCACCTTCGGGCAAAACAACTGAGGCGTTGCAAAGAGCCACCTTCTTGGTCAAACTTGGGTAGGACGGAAAATCAAGCGTAAAACGGCTTGTGTTAGTTTCGTCCTGCTCAACAAGGCTATTAGAAAAAACGAAAACCACCGTGAAAGTCTGCGGCATTTCTTGTCTGAAATCCACTTGGACACTGTAAAACCCCACACGCCCCTCTAGAGACGCGTCAAGCGTAACTGGAAGCGCGCCAGTTGGGCTGTATGCAAAGCACTTTACGAGTTGTGAGCCATACGAGTTCGGAAAACCTATGAGGAAAGTGCTTGGGGCGGCTCCTGTGATGTTTGCAAGTTTTACGGTGTCGTTCACTACTACGTAACCATTATACAAGACGTTTACGGTGTGGCTAACATGTTCTATGTCATAGTTGGCTGTCGCGTTTGCCGTTTTGACGCTGAACAGGAAAGTTGCTAGCAACATCAGCGCTACAGCCAGTTTCAGAGCGAACATCACTTTTCTCAAAGCTTTTCCTCCGCTATGTTACTTTGGGTTTTAGGCTTTCTATCTATTAATAAGCTCATTTATTTACTTTTGGAATCAGCAAGTTGATACCTAACGCCGTCGGCATGTAGGTTGCAAGCTTGCTAAAAAGAAATAGCCAGTATAAGGCTTCAAGAGGCTTGCTTACATCTCGCCATGTTTGAGGTAATAGTCGTCTTCTTTTTTGGGGCCAAAGCTTCTGACGCCTTTTTCTTTCAGCTGCTTCCTAAGCTTAGCAGCGTATTCTTTTTCTATCTCGCCTTTCTTTTCCATGAAGCAGATTATTTCTTCCGCCTGTTCTTCTGTGTCGCACCGGCGGATGAAGTCAATCACGTCGGGCATGTAGTTGGCGAAGTTTCTCGAAACAGCTTTCTCTCCAGATTGCATATCTGTCCGCACAGAGTTTATCGCAACCTTATGCTCTCCCATGCCCAGCTCCTTCATCAGGTTAGGAAACATTTTCTTCAGCTTCTCTTTATCTGCTTCCACATGAGCACCTGCAAATGATTTAACAAGCTTCATTTCTAATTTTTGTGAAAACCCATATTTAAGCAAGAGCCACGTCTGAAGTTTTTTGGCGTGCATGCTTAAAAGCGTGAGAAACCTATCGTTTCAGCACTTGGCTGTATATTTCAAGCGTTTTTTCAGCAATCTTTTCCCATGTAAACTCGTTCAGCACCCGTTTTCTGCCGTTTGCACCCAGCCACTTCATTTTTTCAGGGCTTGCCAAAGCGCTGTTTATGCCCCAGGCAATGTCGGCTGGGTTAGCGGGGTTTACATGGTAGCCGCACTGCTCTTCTCCGCAGCAGACGACAATTTCGCGCATGCCACTAACGCCTGCCGCGCCCACAACCACGGGGCATTCCATGCTCATTGCCTCGAGCGCCACGATGCCGAAGGGCTCGTAGAGGCTGGGGAAAACCGCAACGTTGCAAGCCGCGTAGTGCAGTATCCGTTCTTCTTCAGAGACAAAGTCGAAGCGGAACTTTACATAGTTGTCCATTTTCATGGCTTTAACTAAGTTGGCGAGGTACTCTTGCAAGTCGCCTAGTCCAACGATGACCAGTTTTGCTTTGGGCGTCTGCTGCAGAACGTGAGGCATGGCCATGATTAGTTTGTCGACGCCTTTCACGCCCACGAGCCGCCCGACGAAGAGTATCATGAGTTCGTCGTCTTTGACGTCATAGAAGGCTCTGAGCTTCTTGACCTGCTCTTTATTCACCGAAGCGGGGTTGTATTTTTGCGGGTCAACGCCGTTGTAGCACACTTGAATCTTGTCTTTTGGAAAGCCAAGTTTCACGAGTTCGTCTTTCATTGCGTAAGAAACGGTTACTATGACGTCGGCTGCCAGCGCACTGTGAAGCTCGATGTTGCTTACCACGTCGGAGCCGTTTCCCATTGTTCTTCCCTTTTCTGTTGAGTGAACGTGAAAAGCCAGAGGCAAGCCTGCTTCACGTTTGACGGTTATTCCTCCGATGGCGGAAAGCCAGTCGTGCGCCACCACTATGTCGTATTTTAGGCCTTCTTTTCGTATAAGCTCGTTAACAAGTTTTGAGGCGCTAAGATAGTTGTAAACTAGGATTTTGGAAAACAGGTGGATGCCTCTCCCCCATTTTTTGATGTCTTCAGCCACGACGTCTGGAAGAGACTCTGAGACGTCGATGTGTATTGGGCGGTGGATTTCTATGCCTCGCCAGATTTCGCGGGTTGGAAGACTGCCTTCATCGTCGTTCATGGTGAAAACGGTTATGTCATTATCCATCAATACGAATTTCCGCGTAATCTCCGCGGCGTATGTGCCTAAGCCACCCACTATTTTAGGGGGGTACTCGTAAACAAGCACAGCCATCTTCACTTTACTTCACCATTGTTGAATGTTTCTTTATTTGCTTACTGAGGCTTCCTTATTTACTTTCCTAATTGACCGCCTTAGACACGCGCGCATCAGATATTTTTGGAAGGGCGGCCATGGTCTTTAGCTGGTTGCTAGTCTTTTTTGCGCGTTTGAAAAGGGAGAAAATTTGAAAAACATATTAGGAACATAGTATAAAATGGAAGAGGGGCATCAAAAATGAGCATATCACCAGTTAAACGTTTGATTCTTGAGACCATGTGGGTGCTTGACAAGCCTGCAAAGGCGACTGAAATAGCAAAGGACACTGGCGTGGGTTTTCCAGCGGTCATGATGCATCTTATTGGGTTGACAAAGATGAATTTTGTGAAGACGCCAGAGAAGGGCTATTATGTGATAACGGAAAAGGGCAAGAAGTCGCTTGGTTTTCCAGAAGTCGACAGCGAGAAGGCTGCGGAGATACTTGCCTACTTGCCGTTGGAGAAGTCTTTTCATTTCTACGCTGACTATGGCAAGGCGTTGAACGTTCACGCTGCGAGCCTTCAGGATTTCTGTGAGAAGCTAATGAGCATAGACACGAACACAATAGAGTTTCACATTAACCGCGGCGACTTCGAGGCGTGGTTCAACGGTTTAGGCGACGTGGAACTGGCGCGCAAGACCCTTCTTCTTAGAGAACAGAAGATGGCTGGAGAAGAATTGCGGAAGAAGCTTTACGACATTGTCAGAAATCGTTGCGAGGAGCTAGCTAAGATAAGAAAGCAAGAGTAGTCTAAAGGTAGGCTTCTTAAGCGGGCTTGAAGCGCTCTTTGAGTTTCGCTAGAACTTGCTGTAGAGTAGTGTATTCCATTTCTTCAGGGCCAAGCCGTGCAGGTTCAAATTCGCCCATGCGCCTAAGCATCGAGCCGATTTTGACCGCTTCTTTTCTTGCTAACTCAAACGCGGGGTCATCGAACAAGTCGGCTATCATTGGCTTACCGTTGTCATCGCATGAGATTTTGCCGTTTGCCACCTGAAACCCTAAAGCAACTATTCTTGGAGGTCCATCAAAGGCAGTGCACTTCGCGTTTTTTAAGCTCACAGGCATTATTGGGCCCCAGTGGCTGCCGCGCATCCAGCCTTCCACGAGGTAGGTGTGCATGAAGGGTACAAGTATTTCGCCGACTGCGGGGAGGCCGTGCTGGCCTCGCACAATCATTACGGGGTCGTCTTTTCCGACGTATTTGCCTGCTATCTGCGAGAGCCTTGTCACGCTGCCGGATGCGCATATGAGGTTGTCTCTGGCGCGCCATACTCTTGAAACCATGTATCTTTGCACGGTGCCGATTAGGGCGATTAGGTCGTACATTTCTTCTGGGCATTTAAGGGTCACTTTGGTGTTGTCCAGTGTGTCCATGACTTCGAATTTGAAGCCTTCAGCCATGTTGGGGTCGATTACGAGCCCCGCCGTGTTCATGGGGTCTGCGAATATGCGGAACAGTGGAAAATTGAAGGCGCCCGCCGACGTTTTATCTGCGGCGAAAACCACGATTGGGTCTGAGGGGCGTTCTTCTATTTCCATCTCTGCCACTCCCGGGCCCATGCCGCGTATGTTCCCGCTAAAAGCGTCTTTAAGCAGGTCTTGTCCGGCGCCGTAGAGTTTGAGGCTTAGGGCTTTGTCTGCGGCTTCGCGGAAGGTGTTCCACGCAAGCTTGTGGATTTCATGGTTTGATTCTCCTCTTTCGTGAACCATCAGAAGTTGTAGGTCATCTCCAGCGTTGAAGACGTAGTAGCTGTTTATAAGCTCGGCTTCTTTGGCACTTTCCAAGTTCATTTCTGCTATTCTCAGAAGGGGTTCAGGAACCACGTGGTGCCCAGCGAGAGAGCCAACATCACATTTTATCAGGGTTATTGTTGTTTTTCTGGGCATGAGTTATCACCGTAAACTGAATTCTGGTTGAGACTTGTTTTGCACGCAGTTAAATAATTTTTGAAAGAAAACCTCTGCAAAAACCATTAAATCTTGTTTGTGGCATAGTGTGTGCGGTGACCTTGAACGTGGACGAGCTGAGGGTTATCTCTGCAAAAGTGCCCGAGGCGGTGTATAAGGAGCTTCTGCTTAGGGTTCCTGAAGGCGACCGGAGCAACTTTATTAGAGATGCTATTTTTGAGAAGTTGCAGTCTACGCCCAAGCCTGATAGGGTTTTGGAGTTGGAGCAGCGGGTGGAAAGGGTTGAGGCTGAGCTTTCGGAAATCAAGAAGTATCTTGCTGATTTGGAAATGTTGACTTTTGAGCGTGGTAAAGCTAACCCTCACGCGTTCGGCATTGACGAAATTGACCATAAGATAATCGATTATCTCCTTCATTACAAAGGGGCGACTACGCCTGAGATTGCGGAGTTTTTGAAGACAAACAGGTGGCTGGTTCTGAATAGGTTGCGGAGGCTGCAGAAGGCTTCGAAAAAGCAGCTTGGGAAGCCAATTATTGACTTTTACGCAGGAGAGAAGAGAGGCAAGAAGAAGGCGTGGTGGATGAACGAGGAGCTTGTTGAAACCTAGGTTTTGAAAGAGCTCGACGTGCGGAGAGAATGGTCGCGCAACTTGCATCTTTTATTCAAGGGTTTCTTCGGTTGGTTCTTCAAAATACGGCGGCAGAACCCATTTGTCGCCAAATCGGAACTCGTTCACGAAAATCAGTCTTTTCTCGTCCAGCCAAACGCAGCTGGAGCGGTGCACGCGGTCCAGCTTCATTGAAACTTGAAGGCTTAGGTTTTTGGCTAAAACCACGTGCAGTGTTTCGTGTTCCAAGACGTTAAGCAGGCTGTAAACTGTGAAGTGTTCTTTGCGTTTGTGCCAGTACAGGTTAACGACGTTGATTTCGCTACTGTCTATCCAGCCGCCACCCATGAAGTCGGCGCGTTTCGGGTTTTCCAAAATCTCCTCGTCAGACGGTATCCTAACTTCGATAGCAAAAGCTTCATCCAAAGCCTGAGCCGTGCGGCCGGGTTTTGGCTTAGCCATTTTAACGCACGAAAGCAATAAACTGTTTTAACTAATATAAGAAGAATTTGCCAGAAATCAACCTAGAAGGAAATAGACAAAAATTTAAGTAACATAAATGTAATTTAAAATTGGATTACCGTTGGAA
>JAWAPV010000051.1:0-8127 GCA_038894255.1 Bathyarchaeia archaeon | reverse complement strand
TATGGCTTCGAAAACGTCCATGGGTTTTCGCCTTTGCTTTTTAGTTTGTTGTGCATAAGCCTTAAGTTTTGTTATGTTGAAGAGTTCTTTTGGATGATGAGACGGAGAGTCAATAGAGCTTTGGCTGTGATGTGACTCGACGGGCAAACTGACATGTTTCATGTTTTTTTGTGAAAAACTCAAATAGCCAGTTGTTTTAAGACAATGAGGTGGAGCAGATCTTGGATGAGTGAGCTGTTAAGGTGGTTTGAAAAAAGGAGAGAAACTAAGGCTTTGGCGACTGTTCAGCGGCATTTGGCGTTGACAACGGGTATTGTCGAAGATCTGGAAAGAGCGGTGAACGCGGCAATAAAGGGCGACGAAAACGAAATGCGCAAATGCATTGAGAGGGTGGCTAGCAGCGAGAGAGAAGCTGACGGGCTAAGGCGAAGGGTTATGGATGAAGTTTCGAGAGGCGAACTGTCGCCAATCGACAGAGAAGACTTGATGGATCTTGTGAAGAGGGTAGATATGGTTGCAGACTGGAACAGAGAGTCCACAAGGATACTTGGCGCCATTCCAATGGAGTTTGTTCCTCAGAAACTCAAGGAAGAAATTCTTGTGATGGTCAAAAGCGTTAAAGAATGCGTAGCGGCTCTGCAAAAATGCGTGAATAAGATGATGACTAAGCCGGAAGAAGCTTTGCAGGCGGCGGACGTTGTTGAACGTGAAGAAGAAAGAGTTGACGATTTTCACGAGAAGGCTAGAGTGTTGATTGGCAGGGAAAATTTGCCGCGGGCGGGAGTCGCAGTGTTAATAAGTGAGCTTTTCGAAGCTATTGAAATGATTGCGGACTCTTGCGAGGATGCGTGTGACCAGGTTAGAGTGATAATGGTTAGAAAGTGAGGGTGGGAAAAAGCAATGGCGGAAATAAAGATAGACATAAGAGATTTGAAGGCTGAGGGCGGCGACTTGATTAAGGAGCTGGCTGAATTTTTGAAGGAGAAGACACACGGCGAGACTGAAGTTGCGACAGACGAGGTTACTGTGAAAGGAGAAGAAAAAGTTTCAAAAGTGCAGGTGCGTACGCTTTTGCGCAAGTTTCTATACAAGCAA
This sequence comes from Bathyarchaeia archaeon, assembly GCA_038894255.1. Classification (GTDB taxonomy): domain Archaea; phylum Thermoproteota; class Bathyarchaeia; order Bathyarchaeales; family Bathycorpusculaceae; genus JAWAPV01. The sequence continues at coordinate 7,032 of JAWAPV010000051.1, read as the reverse complement.
GGCTTAAGAGACTATTTTAGGATTATAGGTGGAAAGGAAAACGCTTTAGTTGTTAAAGAAATTAAGGTGGAAGAAGAGGAAGAGTAGATAGACACACGAAAATTTAGCCCCCTTATATATAGGTTCTAACATGCGTTTGGTGGAAAAGTGGGTATTGTTTTGTTAGAACAAAATTGAACTACATCAGCTTCTGTTGGTTATGACGAAGGCTACTCCTACAAGAATTAGCGTTGCTCCGACGGCGAAGAGGGGTGCGGGAATTTCTTGAAAGAGGCTTATACCTAGAAGAGTTGCACCTACAGGTTCGAGGAGCGCCATCGTGGCGGTCTCGAAGGATTTCAAGTTTGAAAGCGACGAAAAATAAAGCGTGTGCGCGGTTGCTGTTGGGAGAACTCCCAGCCCGATTAAGGATGCAATGCTTAGGGTGTTGTCTGGGAGAGTAGCGATATTTCTTGAGGCGGGCACGCTTATGATGCCGACCACGAAAGCGCTGAAGAAGTACAGTGGAAGCATGAGGGAAAGCAAGTCTGCTTCTTTTCTCACTTTTCTTCCATAGTTTAGGTAAACTGTTTCAGCCAACGCAGCCAGCACGGCTTCTAAGTCGCCTTTCAAACTTGGAGAATAACTCGTCTGGTTTAGGTCGTGGTTCGCGTTTACTGTTTCAGCATAGCTAATTACGCAGACGCCCACAAACGAGAGAGTTAAACCTAAAATTGCAAGTTTCGAAGGTTTGATCTTGTAGAAAAAGTTTGAAACCACAGCCGAAAAAATGGGCGTAGTGTTGACAAGCACTGTAGCGTTCAAAATAGTTGTGTCCTTTATCGCGGAAACAAAGAATATGAAGTGGAGACCTAGAAAGAAGCTTAGGACAGCCAAGTCTTTCAAGTTCCTTTGCAGAAGACGAAGGTGAAAGTTTTTCTTGAACATCAAAAGTATCACGGCCAAAGCTAAGCAAGCGATTATTAGCCTCCAGAAGGCGATGGCAAAGGCGTCTAGCTTAGGCAAGCCTCTTATGAATATGGCTGCTGTCCCGAACAACAAGCCAGCCAATATTCCTTCAGTCAAAGCAAGCTTCTTTGTTCTTGCGCGCATCTAAACGGCACTTCAGCTTTACAGTGGATGCTGTTTAATCTATATACACGTTTGGGACTTAGCTTCTTTTTTTACTGTTTGCAAACGAAACTAATAATAACGTTATCTTGGAAAACAGAAGACAGCGATGTGTTATGAATACTGAGGAAATTATGAGTTTAGCCTTAAAACTTGCTGGTATGGCAAAGGTTCCTGAAGACTCGGGCATACACGTTAAAGGAGAAAACATCAAAAAAGTCCTTTTCGGAATCGACGCTGGACCACCCGAACTACTTTTTGCAAAACAGCAAGGCTACAACCTCGTCATCGCCCACCACCCGCCTGGAGGAGCTGCCGCCGTCTATTTCCACAGAGTTTTCAAGAGGCATATCCAGCTTATGGTTGACGCGGGAGTACCCAAATCGGCTGCGGAAAAAGCGATAAGCAGAAAGCTTGGGCAGCTTGAGGTTGAAGAGCACACGCGAAATTACGGTCACGCAGTTGACATGGCGCAGCTTCTAAAAATCCCCTACATGAACATACATACGCCGCTAGACGAGATCGGCCGAAAACTCATGAGCCAGCAAATCCAAAGCAAAACCAACAGGAAATCCACGGTTGGCGATGTGGTTTCAGCGTTGAACATGTTGCCTGAATTCAAAAATGCAGTTACGAAAATTAAGATAAGAATGGGAAAACCAGAGAACCCTGCTGGGAGAGTCGTGGTTTCGCATGGTGCTGGAACAAACGGCGGCTACGACGTGGCAAAAGCCTATTTCGAGCATGGCGTTAACACTGTAATATTTATTCACATAAGCCCTGCAGATCTTGAAAAGCTGAAAGCCGAAAACAAAGGAAACCTCATAGTTACGGGACACGTTGCAAGCGACTCGGTAGGCATCAACCCCTTCCTCAACCAGCTCAGAAAAGCAGGCATTGAGGTCGCAACGTTAGGAGTCGTTTCAGGCTAGAAAGGAAGATTGGCAAGTGAAGCTAGCGCGCTGTGTAATCGGTAGTAAGGAAAGTTACGGGTTGCTGGACAAAAACAAAATAGTGTGCTTGCCACAGCTTGCAAAAAAACTAAACAAAGTTTTTCCACCAAAATTGGAAGACTTGGTGGCGCTTGGAGCAGAAGGCATCAAAAGAACGGAAAAATTGCTCCAAGAAGCCGCGGCGAAAGAAGTGGCTCAAGCTTCTTTTGCAATTGCCAAATGTGCCCTTAAAGCGCCGATACCTCGGCCAGCCAAGATTATCTGTTTGGGGCTGAACTACAGAGACCACGCGGTAGAACAAGGAAAAGAAGTGCCTGAAGAACCAGTAATCTTCATGAAACCCTACACAGCCATAATCGGTCCGCACGAGAAAATAGTCAAACCAAGCTTTGTTAAGCAGCTCGACTACGAAGCCGAACTCGCCATCATAATCGGAAGAAAAGCCAAAAACGTTCCAGTTTCAAAAGCAAAAGAGCACATTTTCGGCTATACAATTTTGAACGACGTTTCAGCAAGAGACATCCAGTTCAAAGACAAGCAGTGGACAAGAGGAAAAAGCTTCGACACCTTCGCCCCTACCGGGCCATTCATAGTCACCGCCAACGAGCTTGACACGGCTGACCTGCGCATCCGCACGTGGGTTAACGGCGAACTCCGCCAAGACTCCACAACAAAAAACATGGTCTTCAAACCCAGCGAAATAGTGTATCACCTAAGCCGAGTTATGACTTTGGAGCCGTGTGACATAATAGCGACGGGAACACCCGCAGGCGTCGGCTTTGCCATGAAGCCAAAACCGAAATTTCTAGAAGCAGGAGACACCGTCAAAATCGAAATTGAAGGAATAGGCGTTTTGGAGAACAAAGTTGTAGAAGCTAGTAGCAGCTAATTTTTATCTTTCAACGAAAACCTTGCTTGCTCCAGCTTCCTTCTCAAGCCTTATCACGTGCTCTGCCTTTTCCGCAAACGCCTCGCTGTGCGTAACCGCTATTATTTGCTCAATAGCTTTAAACCTTGATATTGCCTCTGCCAGTCGGTCTATCGACCCGTCTTCTCTTCCCAAGCTTTCCGTGGGCTCATCCAGCAAAAGCATGCTAAGGCCGTGGCCGGTTCGAGACTGCATTATCAGCTGCCCCAGCCCCAAGCGGTAAGCAAACGCAAGCAACGTTCTCTCTCCGCCTGAAAGGTTCATAACGTCTCTTTCTGTTCCAGCCTCGCTTTTAACAAATAAGGTGTAGGTTTCGTCAACCAAAACGTTTAATGTAGGGCCTTCGCCGCCTGTGAGGTCGTCGAGAACTTGCTGAACAAAGTTCCTCAACACTTTCACGAATTCTCGCCGAAGTTTAGGCTGAATGTTTCGGTATGCGTCGCGTATGCTGTTGATGGCTTCAATAAGCTTTTCTATTTTGGCTTTTTGTTCAATTTTCTGTTGCGCTTGGTCAATCCGCTGTTTAAGCTCATCCATTCTCCTAAACAAGTCCTTCTTTCTGTTTTCTTTGGTTCGCAGTTCAGCTTCCACCGCGTAATACCGCCTGAACGCGTGGTCGAGTTGGGTTTTAGTGGCTTCCAGCTCCGAGAGGTCGAAGCGGCTTATCTCAAAACGTACAGAATCAAGCTGCACGCGCAACTCTTCTTCTTTTCTGCGGTTCTCGTCAAGCTCCTGCTGGAGTTCAGCAAAGTCAGCAGACTCTTGCATCAAGCGTATTTTGGCGTCTTCGATCTTGGGTGCTATCATCTGCAGGGTTGAGAACGCCAAGTTAGCCTTGTTTTTGAGCTTCTGGAGCTCGTCTATCTTCTGCTTAAGCTGTGCAATTGTTTGCTGTCTTTGGCGGTTTTCTTCTTGGATTCTGCTTATCATGCTATTCTTATAGTCTTCGGTAATTGTTTGCAAGCAAAGGGGGCAACGATTTTCTGTGGATATGGATTCTATGCGTTTGCTGTCCGCTTGTATTCCTCTTTGTGCGGCTTCCAGCTCGCCTCGCAATGCTGCTATTTTGTCGTCGAAAGAAGCCAGATGCTGTCTTAAGGCTTCGATAGGCTGGTCAGCCAAAAACCCTGCGCTGCCCAGCTCTGCTTTGGCTGCGACGGCTTGATTCGACATTGAGTTAAGGCTCTGCTCCAAGTTTGCAATCACGATTTTCTTGGCTTCAATCTTTCTCAACAACGCACTTGCGGCGCTTTCCAAGTTTTTCAGGTTTGCCAGTGTTTGCGCTTCTTTTCTCTTCAGTTCTTCATGTTGTGTTCTTACTTCTTCAAGTTTCCTAAGCTTCGAATCAAGTGTTTCTAATTCTCTTTTTGCCGTGGCATGCTTGCCGGCTAAGTCTTGGAGTTCAACTTCGACAAGTGCGTATTCTTCGGTTGTGCTGTTGTATTCGTTGGCGATTTTCTCGAGCCCAGTTACGTCTGGGTCTGTCTCATAAGTTTTTCTTGCCCCCTCGTATTCTCGTTCGTAACCTCCCAGTAGGGTGTAGGCTTCTTCATAGTCCGAAAGCCCAAACAACTTGTCTAAGCGTTTCTGCCTTTCACGAGGTTGAATATCCAAAAGCTCTTTCAAATGTTCCTGTTTCATCCAAACGATTTCACGGAACAACTCCTTATCCAATCCAGTAAGGGCCTTTATTTGCTCTGCTACGGCATCGCTTTTCAAACTTGAAAGCAAAACATCGTTTTCGAAAAGTTTCAGCTCAAACAAGTCTTGGCTGATTCCCTTCCCATGCCTCTTCAGTCCCCGGGTTATCTTGTAGCTTTTGCCATTCTGAGAGAACTGCACCGTAACCTTGCCACTTTCAGCTCCTTCACGCAACAGATACTCGTAGGTTCTGCCCAACGGTTCTCCGAACAAAGCAAAGTCGATTGAATACAGGATGCTGGATTTTCCGCATCCCAGCCCACCTACGAGGCAGTTGAAGCCTCTTGCAAAAGGCACTGTGGACTCGATGTGCGAACGAATGTTTTCCAACTGCACGATCTCGATTCTCATCCAAAAAGCGCCTCCAAACTCTGTTTCACTTTTTCTTCCTGCTTTTTGGTGAGAGGTTCAATCAGCCCTACTGCTGTGTGAGCAATTTTCTCTGCTTCTTCGCGGCTGTAGCGTTCAAGGAATATTTGGAGAAAATATTCGAAGGCCTTCGTTCTCAAATCTTTAAACTCGCTTTCGAAGATTGACCGAACAACCTCTTCGGAAACCTCGCTTTCACGAAGCAAAACCACTGGGTGCACAAGCAACGCCTTCTCAGCTGCGGACCTAATCTGAGCGATGTCCACTTCAGAGCGGCTTGCCTCTGCAGGCAAAACTCCTCTGAGAACAGGCACAATTATTGCTCCTTCAGCATCCGCCTCTTTGACAAGCTGAACCGCGCGCTCAGTAACTTTCGCCGCGCTCAAACCCGTGTATTCCCTGTCTATTATGACGAATTTGCGTGGGCTTTCAAGTTCAACAAACTCGGGCGAGGCATGCCCTTCCTCATCCACATTGACAAAGTAAAACCCTTTAGCGTTCTCTGCTTCTTCGTAATCAACCGTCTCCACGCACCCGCTGTACGCCAACAGCCCGCTCTTGAACCTCTCAAGATACCTCTTATGCACGTGTCCAGCAGCATAATAGTCAAACCCGTCTGGCACAAGCTCAGCTGGAACTTCCGCCTCAATGTAGGGCGGCTTAACGTTCGGAAGGTCCACAGCCATGTGCATAACAAAAATGTTGAACACGGAAGGGTCAGGTTCAGGCTTATTCTGCTCTAAGAACGCGGGCAATGCCTCCTCGGTTTTCTGCCTCGTCCTATAGTTTGGAACGCCGTAAACGTAGCAGCAGTCTGGCTTTCGCCAGCAAGCCCCCTCTTGCCTCGGAAGATAGTAAATGAGCCCGGCGCTGTCCAACGGGTTAAGAATTGTCCCAGTTACTACGTTCGGCGCGGAATCGTGTGAACCGTCAACTGCCAGAACAGGGATTCCCGCGTCACGTAGTTTGCTGAAGCTTTTTATTGTGCTTTCCAAAGTTATGTTCGAAGGACGCGCATGATGAAACAGGTCGCCTGCGATTATCATGAAATCAGGCTTCAACTCTATAGTTTTCTCAACAAGTTCCCGAAACACCTTGTCAAAATCTTCCCTTCGCGCTTCAAGACCATACTGCGAATAGCCCAAATGCAAGTCAGCCGCGTGAACAAAGCTAAACGCTTTCACCATTCCTTCTCTCCCTCTTAACCAGATCAGCCCAGCCAAGCTAAGCTTAGCATTAGCCGTCTTAAAAAATATTTAGCGCCACGCAAAAACCTAAACTCTCTTTTCGTGAAGCGAAACATATAAGCGACGATGGAGCTTCTTATGGCAAAAGGCGTATGCCAATGAACTGTGACAAATGCCAAAGAGAGGTCTTCCTGCCTTTCAAATGCCCATACTGCGGAGGCTACTTCTGCTCAGAGCACAGACTGCCTGAAAATCATCAATGCCCACAGATGGAGATGGCTCGAATTCCAAAGGAGGAACTGCCGCAGGTGGTAGTGCAAAGGCCAGGCTCGTATGAATACACTATTTCCTATGGGCCGTCACAGAAAAGAAAGGGGCAGATTTACTTCAGCGAGAAAGAAGTTAGCCACTTGGCAGTGGCCACCATTCTTGTAATCGGCGTCGGGCTCTCTCTGATTGGCTTCCAGAACCTGCTTTCGAGCAACCTTCTGGTGCCCGCAGTTACCACAGCCATATTCACAATCTCCTTTCTTATACACGAAATCGGACACAAGATAACCGCGCAGAAAAGAGGCTTGTGGGCTGAATTCAGATTGACGATTATGGGAGCAGTTTTAACTCTAATTTCCGTAATTTCGCCCTTCTTTAAAGTCATATCACCAGGGGCAGTCATGATTGCCGGTTATGCGGACAGACAAAGCTTGGGCAAGATATCGATTGCAGGGCCTTCCACCAACCTCGTGTTGTCGGCTGTGTTTTTTACGGTGGCGGTTTTTTCGTGGCA
>JAWAPV010000050.1:0-8457 GCA_038894255.1 Bathyarchaeia archaeon | reverse complement strand
GCTGTTTCAGTCAGCGTCGGCGCCATTGTTGGCGCAGGCATTTTTGTGGTGACAGGCATCGTGGCGGGGTTAGCTGGTTCAGCACTGCCTATATCTATGCTGATAGCCGCGCTAATATCTCTCTTTACCGCTTCAAGCTTTGCCGAGCTTACCATCTGGCAACCTAAAGAAGGAAGCATCTACGAATACACATACCAGCTTATTTCTCCTTTTGCAGGCTTCCTAACGGGCTGGATGTGGATACTGTCCAACACTTTTGCTGGGACAGCAGTTTCGCTCGGCTTTGCCTACTACCTAAACACCATAATCCAAATAATAGAGCCAAAATATGTCGCGGCATTAGCTTGCCTAAGCTTCACAATTCTCAATTACTATGGCATAAAGGAGTCAGCACGCCTCAATAATGTGCTTGTAATTGCAAAACTGGCAATTCTCGCCCTTTTCGTCATTGTCGGAGCCAACTTCATAAACGTTCAAAATTACATGCCTTTCACGCCGCTTAGCACAAACGTGCTTTACGGCGCATTTTACGCCTTCTTTGCGTATGGAGGTTTCGCGCGTGTCGCGGTTGTTGCTGAAGAAATCAAAGACGCTAAACGCAACGTGCCGAGAGCCATCCTTTTCTCACTCTTAATATCCACAATGGTCTACGTTCTTGTAGGAGCAGTAGCCGTAGGCCTTGTGGGTTCGTCAACGCTTGCAAACTCTGATTCGCCTTTGACTGAAGCAATAAAAATCACGGCCCAGCCAGCAACAATCTACCTTATCTCTGTCGGCGCAATCCTCGCAACAGCAAGCGTGCTTCTCACCGCCATTATAGGTGTTTCTCGCATGGCCTACGCGATGGCAAAAAGAAAAGACCTGCCGGAGCTTTTTAGTAAAGTGCACCCAAAACATGGAACTCCGCACTTGGCAGTTTGGATAACAGGCGGAGCGATGACGGTGATGGCGTTGTTCTTGGACATTTCGGGAGTAGTTGCGATGGGCACCTTTGCTTTGCTTTTCTATTACACTCTTGCTAACATTTGTGCCTTGCGCTTGAAAAACCAGAAAAGAGTTCACTCGCGCCTTATAGGGGTGGCTGGCGCAGTTAGCTGCCTATTGCTGCTTACTGTAGCTCTTTTTGTAACTCCTCAGACAGGAGTGATGGGTTTTGCTGCTTTGGCTGTTGGCACGCTGGTTTATGCTGTAAAGAGAAAAAGAAGGTAAACGTGTCAGTGTTTCTCTTTTCTTTTCAGCATGTTCTCCAGAATAGGTTTGAGCTTCGCGTTTTCCGCCTTGATTTTCTCTTTGCCTAATGCGTTTAACTGTGCGGTCATTTCCTTGACTATCTCTGCGAACTTTACGCCTTCAGCCGCGGAAACGTATTCCACGCGTAGCCTTTCGGGGCTCATGCCCAGCTTCTGCAGCATAGGCGCAAGAGCGTCCATGCGAGCTTTCATCTTGTAGTTCCCGCTTATGTAGTGGCAGTCGTAGGGCAAGTGGCACGCGCCAACCAGCACCATCCCCGCACCCAGCCGGAAGGCTTCAAGGACGAAGTCGCGGTCAACCCTTCCAGAGCACATAACCCTAATCGCACGTATGTTTGGTGGATACTCAAATCTGCTTGTTCCAGCAAGGTCTGCGCCCGCGTAGCTGCACCAGTTGCAGAGGAAACCCAAGATTTTTTCTTCAGGGTTGTTTTCCAGAGCAGCTCTTATTTGAGAGAATATCTGGGCGTCGGTGAAGTGCTTTTGGGTTATGGCGTCGGCTGGGCACTCGGCCACGCATGTTCCGCATCCGTGGCACATTGCGCTTGAAACTTCGGCAGGCTGCTTTTCGGGCGCCTTTATTGCTCCGTATGGACAGCGTTCGGCGCATATGCCGCATTTCACTGTAACGTTGCGGCACTTAGTCGGATCCACAACTGCAACTATGGGCTCAATCTTCCATGTTGGTTTGGACAGTATAGTGGCGGCTCTTGCTGCGGCGCCCATGCCTTGCGACACGCTGTAGGGCACATCCTTGGGTCCTTGGCATCCGCCAGCAACGAATATGCCGTCGACAGGCGTGTCTATTGGCTTAAGCTTGGGGTGGCTTTCCATAAAGAAGCCGTCGGTGCCACGGCTAAGGTTGAAGATTCTTGCAACCTCGGCGCTTCCTTCGCTTGGGACTGCGGCTGTAGCCAGAACAACCATGTCGCTTTTAACTTCAACAGAGCTACCGTTTTCCTTTACCGCGGTAACTGTTAAGCTCTTGTCCGCCGCGTTTTCGACTACCTTTCTGTCAGTGAGTTTTACGCGGATGAAGTTTATTCCGAGTTTTTGGCCTTTGCGGAAAAGTTCTTCGTCGCCTTTCTTGTTAGATCGCATGTCCGTGTACAACACGTTAATCGTCATTTTTTCTCCATACTTTTCTTTTAGGAAAACAGCGCTTTTCAGCGTAAGCATACAGCAGAAGCCCGAACAGTATTCGTACTTGTTAACGTCCCGCGAGCCCACGCACTGAATATATGTTAAGCTGCGCGGAGTTTCCCCATCAGAGGGCCGTTTCACTTCGCCAACAAGCTGGGTTCCCGTGTCGAGGAGGCGCTCAAGCTGAAGGGCAGTAACCACGTTTTTGAACTTGCCGTATCCGTAGTTTTCCAAATCGTAAGGCTCGTAAATGTCAAAACCCGTGGCGGTCACAATCGTGCCTACTTGAAACTGCACTTCTTGTGGAGTCTGGGCAAAATCTACGGCTTTCGTGGGGCAAACTTCTTCGCAAGCCCGGCAACTGCCATCTTTAAAGTATAGGCAATTTTCTTTATCAATCGTGTAGGTGGATGGAGTGGCGTTTGGAAATGGTATGTATATGGCTTTCCTCATCCGCATGCCTGCGTCAAACTTGTTTGGCACTTGAACGGGACATTTTTCAGCGCAAACGCCGCAGCTTATGCATTTGTTTTCGTCCACAAACCTTGGCTTCTTAACTGCTTTGATGCGGTAATTGCCTATCACGCCTTCCATTTCTTTGACTTCAGAATAGGCAAGCAACTCGATGTTGGGGTGCACCGCAACAGCGCCGATTCTGGTGGCTACACATGAAAATCTGGGGCAGTGAATCTGCTGTGGGCAGTTTGAGCATTCAAAAACTGGGAAGGTTTTGCCCAGCTGCGCCATGTGTCCACCGATGATTTCTGCGCGGTCAACGAGATACACCTTGTACCCCATTTCAGCCAAGTCCAAAGCCGCGCTTGAGCCTGCAACGCCCGCGCCAAGTACCATGGCCCTGTTAGTTACAGGCACTTCGATGACATCTAACGGTTGAAGCAGGCTTGCCTTTGCGACGGCCATTTTGACAATTTCCTTCGCCTTCTCTGTTGCTTCTTTAGGCGTGCTCGGATGGCACCACGAGGAAAACTCGCGAATGTTCGCCATCTCAAACAAGAAACGGTTAAGACCCACATCCGAAACAGTTCGGCGGAAAGTGGGTTCATGCATCCTCGGCGAACAAGCCGCAACCACAACACGGTTTAAACGGTAATCCTTAATGCCCTTCCTAATTTCTTCTTGGCCTGGATCAGCACACGTGTAACGGTTTGTTTTTACGTAAACCACGTTCGGCAAAGTTCGCGCATAAGCCGCTACATCTTCAACATCAATCACGCCGCCAATGTTCAATCCACAGTAGCAGATGAAAACTCCGATTCGCAGCTCTTCAGGCTGAAGTTTTTGCTCGCTCAAGTTTTCTTGCCTCCTTCCAGAACCGCTTTAATCTGAGCAGTGATTTGAGTGTCTGTGTAGTGTGGCATACGTATCGAGTCTGTAGGGCAGGCTGAAGCGCAGAGACCACAGCCTCGGCACAGCCCTTCTGCAACCTTGGCTATTTGCCTATCGCCTATTTTCTCAATGTTAATAGCATGATAAGCACAAACGGACTCGCATATTTTGCATCCGCTACAGCTGTCCTCGTTCACGTTCGCAACAATGGGTTCAACAAGCCATGATTGTTTACCAAGAACCGCCGCGGCTTGCGCTGCAGCCGCGCTTCCTTGAGCCACGCTGTAGGGGATATCCTTAAGGCCTTGGCATGCTCCTGCGAGGAATATGCCTGGCATGTCCGTGTCTGTGGGCCTGATTTTTGGTTGGCATTCCATGAAGAAACCGTCTTTGCTTAGAGGAATGTTCAGCATTTTTGCCAGTTCTGCGGTGGATGCGCGGGGGATGGCGGCGTTTGCGAGAACCACCAGTTCAGCTTCAACCTTCACGGGATCTCCGTCTTCAGTTTCAGCGTAAACAGTGAGGTTTTTGGTGTTTGGGTCTTCGGTTATGTGCTTGTTTTCAAGCTTCACTCTGATGAACTGGACACCGTTTTTCAAAGCTCTATTGTAGAACTCCTCGTAGCCCTTGAAGCCGCTCCGCATGTCCGTATAAAACACGTAGACTTGAATTTGATCCTTGTATTTCTCTTTAAGCATGTTAGCATGCTTGAGAGTGTACATGCAGCAGAAGCCCGAACAGTATTCGTACTTGTTAACGTCCCGCGAGCCCACACACTGAATGAACGCAACAGAATGTGGTTTCTGGCCGTCTGAGGCGCGAACTACTTTTCCGCCGGTTGGACCTGCCGCCAAGAGAAGGCGTTCAAGTTCAAGTGCAGTAAAAACGTTATCGTATTTGCCGTATCCGTAGGCTTTCATGTCCTGCGGGTTGTACATGTCGTAGCCGATGGAGAGAATTATAGCTCCAACGTTAATTTCGATTTCTTCGGGTTTCTGGTCAAAGTTTATGGCTTGTCTGGGGCCGCAAGCGTCCACGCATTTGAAGCATTCTATGCAGTAATCTCTGTTTATTGTGTAGACGAGTGGGACTGCTTGGTCGAACGGTACCGAAATGGCTTTTCTCACGCCCAGGTACATGTCAGCGGCGTTTGGAAACTCTATGGGGCAAGCGTCTCTGCATTCGCCGCATCCGGTGCAGTTTTTAGCTATCACATATCGGGGATTCTTCCTAATTTTCACCCTAAAATCGCCGACGTGCCCGTCAACTTTCAAGATGTCGGCACATGAAATTATTTCGATGTTTGGGTGCCTGCCGACGTCCACCATTTTCGGTCCTTCAATACATATGCTACAGTCTAATGTTGGAAAGGTCTTGTCTAAAAGAGCCATGTACCCGCCGATGGTTTCGGTTTTCTCAACCAAGTAAACCTTAAACCCCATGTCAGCCAAGTCCAAAGCCGCGTTTATGCCGGCAATCCCTCCGCCAACCACCATTGCAGCCTTTTTGACAGGTAGCTCTATGGGTTGCATTGGTTCCAAAAGTGAAGCTTTAGCCACGGCCATCCGCAGAGTATCTTTGGCTTTTTCGGTAGCTTCCTTCGGCATGTTCTTATGGCATAATGCGGCAAATTCGCGAATGTTCGCCATTTCAAAAAGCCAAGGATTCAAATCGGCTTTAGACACGCACCGCTGAAAAGTAGGCTCGTACAGTCTAGGCGAGCATCCTGCAACGACCACTCGGTTAAGCCTATTCTTCTTTATAGCCTTAATTATCTCTTCTTGCCCAATGGTGCTACAAGGATAATTCATGTTTTGCGCGTAAACAACATTAGGCAAATTTTTCGCGTATTCCGTGAGACTGTTGACGTCGATAACTGAAGATATGGTCGAGCCGCATTGGCACGTGAAAACGCCAACACGAATTTTGCTTCTCTTCGCTCTTTTTCTCCTCTTTCCGACTTTGCCTGTTCTAACTTTCTTCGCTGCCATATTCGCGTCACCTAGTATTTTAGTCTTCGAGAAACAGATTCTCTTGCCTTTCGAGAACCCTTGGTTTTCAGTTCTTTCGAAATTTCAAGCGGGGAAGTCAGCCGTTCCATGGCTTTGTTCCAAGCGCCTGAACGAACAGCAGTATGGTTTATCCATGTCCGCTTAACCTCAAGCGCATCATTCACGGGACAAACAATTTTGCATGCCCCACAGTAGACACAGAAAGTTTCGTCAACATGCACCTTCTTGTCTTTGTCAGAAAGGTAAAGTGCGCCTTTTATCGGGCACACGTCCAAACAGTCAGTGCAGCCTTCAGGGCATTTTTCGGGTTTAATAACAATTTTCCCTTGCATGAACTTTCTTACGCGTATGGCGCCTTCGGGAAACTTAAACTCGCACACGCGACAGCACGGGCATTTTTCCTTTTCTATTTCAATAACCGTGCCAGTTTCCTTGGCTCCTTCTGCCTGCAACTGGGTTATTTTAATCAAATTTAATGGACAAACATCTTTGTAGCCCACGAAATCCGCAGGGAACTTGCTGGGGTTTACTTGTATGTCGCGAACCGGCTGCGGGAAGCTTTCTTTTTCTATTACTGCAAGAGTATGCTGGCCGTTAAGTGTGACTTTTATGGCTCCATAGGGACAAAGCACATCGCATATGCCGCAGAAATTGCACTTTGCCAAGTCAACATCTACTTTTGGTTTTTTGGCTTTTTCCCAAACGTTTTTCAGCTGTTTTTCCACTTTTATGGCTTCTTTAGGGCAAGCTAGGCCGCAGATTTGGCAGCCTACACAAATGTTCTTATCAAGTGCAAGTTTGTAATTTTTGACGTGCAAAACCCACTGCAGAGTTAAGGCTTCAGCGGTTTCCTGCTTAATTTTTTTTAAAGGCATGACGCTGACCCACCAGCTTCACACTTGAGCAGCGTGAAGATTTTATGAGCTTATTGCTTCATAAACTTTCATATATAGTTTAGTTTAAGCATAACAGATTTCTCATGAACAATTTCTCGACTTACAACGCTCATTCTGAAAAGGAATTTTATGCAGTTTTAGGAAAAGCGACGCCTAAACTTCTGTTTACATGTCCAGCATCGACATTCCTGTTTACGCAAAGGGCAACGTAGCACTTTAAACCCTTACCATGTATCAAATCAATTTTCAAACCAGCGTTCTGAAAAAGTTTTACGAATTCTTCAAGAGTGAAAACTTTTTTCAAAGCAGTAATTACGATTTCGCCTTTGCCTTTGGATACGCGCTTAATCTCAACCAGCGTCTCTAGGGGCGAAGGAGCGTTTTGGAGGAGTGTAAATGCAAAAATATGACTGAAAGAGGCGTTAGGGAAGGGCATTTGGTCAACATCTGCCAGGACAAGGGAGACGTTTGGGAAGATTTTCGCGCGTTTTTTTGCTTGCTGCAACGTTTTGCGTGATATGTCCACTCCTACGACTAGTTTTACCTTGTCTGCTATGTGGCCAAAAAGCAGCCCAGTTCCACAGCCAGCATCTAGAACTGTGCTTTGGCGTTTTAGGCTAACGTTTCTTAGGGCGGCTTTTATTTTCGCGGTTTGCTCCTCAAAGTAGCGCATGTCGTAGATGCTTGCGGTTAAATCGTATCGCCTCATGACCAAGCGCTTTTTGGCCCAGCCGCTCATAATGCGCACTCCTTTCAGAAGTCTTATCTACGCATTTATCCTCAATAAAAAATTGGCGAAACCGTTTGAAGAACGCGAAAGCGTTAGCTGTCCTAATAAGCCCTAGTGCAGAAGAAGCGGAGGAAACCGTCAAAGAAGCCCTCTCTAAACACAAGGCTTTGCTTGTCGTCGGCAACTGCTGGGTTCACTATCAAGGAAGAGCAAAATCGAAACTTGAACCCGGCGAACGCATATTAATAGTCAAAGAGGACGGTTCACTGCTTGTTCACCGCCCCGTCGGTTACGAACCCGTTAACTGGCAACCGCCAGGCTGCGTTTTCCACGTTAAAGCTAAAAGCCAGACTCTGGAGGTTCACGCAGTTAGGCAGAAGCCAAACGAGTCTGTGAAAGTGTGTTTCGACAACATAATGCTCGTGTCAGCTTTGGAACTCGCGGATTCAGGAGAGTTCTCACTTTACGCCAGCGAAGAAGACATGCATAAGGCGATTTTAGCTGAGCCCATGCTTCTCGAAGAAGGACTTCAACTTATCAGCTACGAGAAAAAGACAGAACCTGGTTTCGTGGATGTTTATGGCGTAGATAAAGATGGCCGACTTGTGGTTGTGGAAGTGAAACGTAAGACTGCAGGCAAGGAAGCCGTCTATCAGCTTGCAAGATACATTGATGCAATTAAAAGCAGATCAGACCGCGAAGTGCGTGGAATACTTGTGGCTCCCAGTATAGCGAAGGATGTGCAGAGGTTGCTTGCAACGCTTGGCTTGGAATACAAGAGTCTGGAACCAAGAAAATGCGCGGAAATTTTGAGGCGAACAGAAGCAAAAAAGCTGGTTGAGTTCTTCAAAAAAACATAAATTAAACCGCACAGTATTCTGTTCGAGTCTGGTATGCATGAATGTTTGGAAGGATATTCCCGCTGGAGATAAGCCGCCCGTGCTGCTTAACATGGTTGTCGAAGTCATTAGTGGCTCCAGAGATAAATACGAGTATCGTTCTGAATGGGAGGCGTTCGTGCTTGACCGAATTATACCTTCTTCGGTTGTTTTTCCAGTAGATTACGGTTTTGTTCCGCA
>JAWAPV010000049.1:0-8608 GCA_038894255.1 Bathyarchaeia archaeon | reverse complement strand
GCGAGCTCATGGCGACTGGTCTCTGGAGGAGCTGGCTGAAGACATTAAAGAGGGCTTCTACCTTAAAGGGGGAATGTCTGGGCAAGCAGATTTTACTGGCGAGTTCATGTTCGGCACACAGGAAGCAATAAAAATCACCAAAGGCAGGTTCGGCGAATCGCTTCGGGGAGTAACGATAAGCGGAAACGCCTTCGAAGTTCTCAAAAACACGGATGCTGTAGGAAAAGATTTCGTCATGCGCACGGGCATGTGTGGCAAAGAACAGATGAATTATGTTGGAATGGGCGGCGGTAGCCTAAGAACCAGGCTGCTGCTGGGGGGAGCACGATGAGCCTGCTGGAATACGCTGAGATGGCAGTTAAATTCTGCGAGAAGCTTGGAGTCGACGAGGCTGAAGCCTTCGCCCAGAACGCCCAGACAAAAGAAATAGTTCTGGAGAGAGCCGAAATCCAGAATGAACGCGCCAAAACCCACTGCGGCATAGGCATACGTGTGATTGAAGGCAAAAGGCTTGGCTTCGCTTTTGCATCAGCGCTTTCCAAAGAAAGCATTGAACAAGCTTGTCGAGACGCTTGTAAGCTGGCTAAAGCTTCTTTGCCAAATCCCGACTGGGTTTCGCTTCCAAGCCGAGCAAGGCTTCCCAGAACTCCTGAAGGCGTTTTCGACGAAGAAACCGCGGAAATGAGCGTAAACGACGTTCTGAAGTTGACGTTAAAGGCTTATGACGCAGCGAAAAAGGTTGACCAGCGCGTAAGCATCGACGACGGCAGGTTTTCAGTTCTACGCGGGGAAGTCGCAGTCTCGAACACTCGCGGCGTTGAAGCCGCGGAGAAAAGCACGCTTGTTGAGGGTTACCTCGTGTGTGTGGCGAAAAGCGGAACCGAAGTTTCCAGCATGACCTTCGAATACGACATCGCCACCGCCCTGAAAGACTTTTCAGCCGAGAAAATTGGCAGGCTCGCCGCGGAAAAAGCCGTAGCATCGCTGAAACCCAAGGCGGTTCCTTCCTTCACTGGGCAAGTCATCCTCGACTGCGATCCCGCTGCAACAGTTTTGCTTCAGCCCGTAATAAACAGCGTAAACGCAGACAACGTTCAACGCGGAAGAAGCCTCTGGGGCGGGAAAGTCGGGCAAAAAGTGGCTTCAGAAAAACTTACGCTCGTAGATGACGGGCTGCTGCCCAAAGGCTTAGGCTCATCAAGCTTCGACGTTGAAGGAGTGCCCCGCCAAAAAACACGCCTCGTCACTGCTGGAAAGCTTGAAGGTTTCTTGCACAACTCGTTCACGGCAAACAAAGAAAAGAAAAAATCCACAGGCAATGCTTCCCGTGGCGGATACAACATGCTTCCAACCGTTTTCGTCTCGAACCTCATAGTTAAAGCGGGGAAAAAGAAAATCGAAGACATAATCCGCAAAGTTGACAAGGGCATCTACGTTAGACGTTTCAGCGGAAACGTCCGCCCTGACAGCGGAGAATTTTCAGGCATAGCCAAACAGGCAAGCTACATTGAAAAAGGCGAGGTTAAGCATCCTCTGAAGGAAACCATGATTTCGGGCAACGCTTTCACCGCACTTAACAGCATCATTGAGGTGGGCGCTGAAGCTCGGCCCACAATGCTTCAGGCTTATGTTCCACCGATACTCGTAGACAACATAAACATCGTCTCCAAGTAACGCAGGAACCGGCAAACTTACTTTGACAGAATCAGGTCAATAAGCGCTTTCTGGTCTACCTCAGCGCGGGTTCTCCAGTCGAGATACAGCTGCCCACTTTCGTCTTGCGCCAGATACCCATACCTAACGTAACGGTCAATATTCAAGCCAACCTTCCATCCTGGAAGCTTTTCTTTTAATAGGTTTTCCACTTCCTCTCTGGGCGCTTTTCCTCTTTTTGATATGATGTAGGAAACTGCTATGGCTAGGCCTGCAAGGTCGTCGATGCGCCAGCCAACCATCTTTGTTTCTTTAGGTGTCAAATCGCCTCTAAGTGTAATGAAGAATCTCGCCTTGTCCAGCTGTTCAAGACTTGGCTTCTCAGCCACTCTTTCTTCCTCAAAAACGGTTTTAACTTGCAAGTCCAAGGCTTTGAGGTGGTCGTCCAGCAGCTTCAAAACTTTCGGGTAGTCCGCGCCTAATGCCTTGCGCAATTCCCAGCCTTTTACGCCGGGCTTCTTGTGCCGCTTGTAAAAGAGGAGGTGCGTCGCCCTTTTGAGCTTGCTTGCGTAGGCGGCTTTCCGCTTGCTCATTCCAGTTCTCCTCTTCTCCACTTCATCCAGTCTTCAACTGAAACCGCGATTGGCACAGAAACAAGCTGGATTTTGCCTGTTCTCGCGGCAGGCTTCTCGTTGGGTTTTATGAAAATTTTTTCTTCAAGCGGGTAAATTTCCAGCGTGGCGTAGCCATAGGTAACCAAGAAACTGGTCATAAAGGCTCTCTGCACGGTTTCGGCGTAGGTTTCGGCGCCCACAAAACTCCAGTAGGCAACGCGTCCGTTTTCGCCTTTTTGCTGTGTAAAGTTCCTTAGTTCTTGCCAGAAATCTTCAAGCTCATTGGAAAAGGCTTTATCGCGCAGAATCTGCTGTTTCAAAAGTTCTTCCCGCGTGGTTGTGCCTGTTTGCGTTTCTTGTGGTGTTTCCTGCTTCCATCTTTCGTTAAGCGGCAGAAGGCTTTCCCAGTATTTGAGGGCTTCTTTTAGGCTGTGCAGGGATATTTGCTCGAGTTCGATGGTTGGATGCCACGCGAGCAGAAAGGCATCGGCAATGTCTTCTTTTTCCATGCGCCTCAGCTTTTCTTCAAGCAGAAAAGGGTCTGTGTAAAGTGATGTTGAGCGGTGTTTAACCCATTCCCCTTGAAGCTTTATAACCGAGGCAAGGTGGTGAATTGTCTCAGCATCTAAGCACAAGTCTTCTGGGATGGCCCATTCAGGGAAGTATTCTTTGACTGTGAGGATGTTTTCGTTGATGTCCACCAGAAACGGGTCAAGCGAACGCTCCTCTACGGATTTGCATGTCTCGATTATGCGCATGAGCTTTTCTCTGCCCGTTTTCTGTTTCTCTCTTTTTGACTGCATCATGCAACCTCTCGGATTATCGACTTGCCCTCGATGTTCTGGACGGTTATTATGTTGACGTCTTCTTTTGCAAAAGTAATCTGGCTTGGCGTGATAACAAGGTATTGGGCGTTTCCGTCGTGAACCGTTGAGATAAGCATCTGCGCGATAAGCTCGCGGTTTTTCGGGTCCATGTGCACGTCATACTCGTCAACAGCGCGGAAAGGTGAACGCACATGCTGCTGTAACGCCAACAGAAAGCTCATGGTAGCCGTTGTCCGTTCGCCGCCGCTTTGAGTGTACGCGTCAAGTGGAACGGGTTTGCCGCCTTTAAAACCAACAAGAATCATCAACCCAGCCGCTTCAATGTCGTGTTCGTCGACAAGCTTGACCTCTCCAACCGCCTGCGTCTGCGAGAGAATTTTTTGGTATTCCAAGTTTGCGCGGTCTAGAAGGCTTTGGATGACAGTACGCCATGCTTGCATCCGAGTTTTAACTTCTTCAAGGGCTTTCTCTCGGTTTTCAGAAACCAGCTGCGCCTTTTCCTTCAGCTCCAAGTAAAGTTTGGAGTAGGATTCGTACATGCGTTCAATGTCCTCTGAAACGTCGGCAAGTGCTGCCAAATGCCCTTCGGTTATTCGCATTTCATCAAGGATTTCGGCGGTGGTTTTAAAAACTGCTATTCTTGCTCCAGTCTGGAGAGCTTTTTCTTCTGCTTCTTCCAAGTGTTTTTTCGCGTTTTTTACTTCCTTGTCAAGCACTTCTAGGTTGGCAGTTGCATTTTCCTTTCTGTAGAAAAGCAAAGCCAGTTCCACGCGCGTGTCCAAAACGTGGTTGTTCACTTTCTCGATTTGTTCTTCGACGAGCCTGCTTTTCGACTGGTTTTCGCTTATTTGCGTTCTCAGTTTTTCTAGGTGTTGGCTGCTGTTTTGCACGAGTTCTTTTAGGTTTTCGTTTTTCAGAAGCTTCGGTGGTTCAGATGGATTTGTCGTGAAGGACAGGTTTGTTTTCAGCATTGTGGTTTCTCTTTGAAGTTGCTCGCACAGTGTGATGGTTGTTTCGTTGACGGCTTTTTCTCTTTCAAGCGTTAGCCGTTCGTCGAAAAGCGTTTTTGCCTCGGTTTTGAGTTTTTCCAGCTCTCCTTGGCGAGTTTGAAGCACATCTTGCGCTTTTTTCGCCTCGGCTTCTATTTTTTCGAGTATGGCTTGTTCCCTTTTTCTAGCTTCTTCCAGTTCTCTGACAGTTTCCTCTCGTCGGGCAACCTCGGCCCACGCAAGTTCTCGTTCCAAAAAGCGTTTCTTATTCAAAAGCTGTTTCTTCTCTTGGAAACGGTCGTACTGCTCCCGCCAGTAGTTAAGTGTCTGCTCGGCTGATTCGAGAAGTTTGCTCATTGACTCCTCTTGGCTAAGCGTG
This sequence comes from Bathyarchaeia archaeon, assembly GCA_038894255.1. Taxonomy (GTDB): domain Archaea; phylum Thermoproteota; class Bathyarchaeia; order Bathyarchaeales; family Bathycorpusculaceae; genus JAWAPV01. The sequence continues at coordinate 4,146 of JAWAPV010000049.1, read as the reverse complement.
CGTGCCAGCTTTTTCTGGGCTTGAGCCACATTTTCTCTGTAAGCTTCCAAACCCACCGCTGCTTCCACCATACGCAGCTTTTCCTGCGGAGAAAGCACCGTGAATTGTTCAACCATGTTCTGGTGCATTATTATGAGAATGTTGTCAGGGTCTACGCCAAACTTCGCCAGCAGACGCTCCACATCTGCTTTTGTGGCAGCTCTGTTTTCCAGCTCGAACCAGTATTTGCCGTCTTTTCTGAGAACGCGGGTAAGGAAAATCTGGTCCTTGTTGTACTTGGAAACTGGGCGGTGTAAGCCTCTTTTCTGGTTGTTTAATATTATCGTAACGCGGGCTTGGTCTTTTCCCCAGCGGATGAGGTCGCTTAGTTTTCGGGACCTTTCGGTGTAAGACTGCCCCAACGCTAATGAAATGGCTAGTAGCATTGAAGATTTCCCAGAGCCGTTGGGGCCGCAGATGACGTTTACGCCTGGTTTAAGAGGTACCCTAGCATACTCGTAGCTCATGAAGTTCTCTAGGATAACCTCTTGAATTAGCATCTGCCTTTTCCTCGTTATCTAAGGAGTTATAGAGGTGAAAGTTCTCTTATTAAAGGAATTAGGCATGTTTTCGCTCAAAGAGCCACTGCTTAGACATGGCGGTTTTACATGGGCAAATACAGAAGTTTCATAAGCAAGGCATGCTGAAATTGGAAGAAGCAGGGGTGCAGAAAAGTGGTTGTTGCTGGCAAAGTGTTTAAGCTTGCAGAGCCTTTGGGGCTGGCTGAGGTTGCCGAGAGGCTTCAAGACTATCGCGTTGAGGAAGAGTTTACCGAGGGAGACTACACGTTTCCGCTTGTCACCGAGGTGGTAGGGCTCTCCGTTAAGGCTAACATGCTTCGCGGAATTTACAGCCACGACTTCGTGCTGCGCGTTTTCCACAGAGGCAAAGTAGTTCCGCAACCACGGACGGTTGAGGCAGTTTTCTGTTTAAGCACACTCAACGACACCACGTTTCTGACCATTGTTGAACGCAAACGCACCGCAAACTTCGTAGCAAACAAACTCAGCGAGCTGCTGTTCGAAAAAGCAGGACACATCGTGGAAGCACGAATCAGCCCTGAAACGCTTAAAGACTTTCACCTGAAGAACCCTGAAGACACAAAGATTACTTTTTTTGATAATGTGGATATTCCAAACGTGAACAAGCTATCGCTGTATGGTCCAGACCTAATTAACACAAGCTTGTTTGAGGATTACGCGAAACACGGTGACCTTTGGTATGTGGTGGCGCGAAACAAAGAGTATGGCTACGTCGTCGGAATCACGCGAGACGCTTCAGTGACCATTTTTAACCTGCCTGAAACAGAGAAGGAGAAATACTTGGAATTTACGATAAAGCAGATATGCCCATTAACAACGTAAAAGGAAAACACGTGAATTATCGCTCCATTAATTATGCTTTAAACCATTAAATTGAAATAGGCTACCCTTTTGTTATTTGATAGCTAGGACTGGTAAAAAAATGAAGACTGTGGAGCGAAAGATCATTGCTGAGCTTATGAAGAACAGTCGGAGAAGCGACAGAGAGCTTTCGCATGTAATCGGCGTTTCTCAACCAACAGTTTCAAGAACAATTGCTAAACTGGAAAAACAAGGGATCATAAAAGAGTACACAATGATTCCTGACTTTAGAAAACTCGGCTATAGACTTATCTCTCTGACCTTTGTCAACATAAAACAAGACTTGACAAAAGAGGAACTTGAAAAAGCAAGAGAAAAAACCCAGCACGACATGCGCGAGTTTTGTCCCTCCGAAATCATCATGTTTGAAAGGGGGATAGGGATGGGCTTTGGCGGCGTCATAGTGGCGCTTCACGAGGACTACTCCGCATACGTTAGACTCAAAGAGCGAACTAGAAAATATGATTTTTTAGATCATGCCAAAACCAGCTCATTCATCATAAACCTCGAAGACGACCTTCACTATCGCCAGCTAACTTTTTCGACTCTTGCACAGCACCTACTGGAAATTCAAAAAGAAAGTCACACAAGACAAAAGTTACGTTAACAGGCTGGAACTAGCTACTTGCTTTGTCCTTTTTTGGTTCTTTGCCAATAAGCTCAAGCCAAATGCCGTTCGGGTCCTTAACAAAAGCAAGAACCCAGTCACCCTGATTAAACAGCTCAACCGCGGGTTCGCATCCAAGTGCCACAAGCCTCTGGCACTGTTCCCTAACGTTCTTCACGTAGAAACCAAGATGGTCAAGCTTAAGAGCACATAAGCAGGTCAGAATTTGCTGTCTAAGTTATCACTTCTATTCTTAACATGTAGGAAAACAGCCTCTTTTGGCTCTTATTGCGGCAAATATTATAAGTTATGTAAGCCAATACTTTACTGTGGTACGTGATAGGAATGGGTGGAGTTTCTGAACAGGAATACAGCGAAAAGATTCGCAAGATTAGAGAGAAAACAATAAAATACACAAAGGAAGTTCGAGAGAGGTTTGACAAAATCCAGAAGCTCAAGGTTGAAGCGCTGGACAAGGTGGAAGACATGGGGCGCACTTTAAACCGCGAGATTCTCGATTTAGAGGAAGAAGTGGTGAAGACAAAGGAGTTGGCTCCCGAATCGCGCGATAGGCTGAGTTCCGAAATTGCCAAGTTAAAAAGCGAAACTCAGCAGGCTTATGAGCAGCTTAAGGCAAGCATATCCAAAGCAATTGTTCCACAGTAAACTGCGCATTCAAAAAATTACTTTCTAAGTTCTGCTCTCTTAATGTCCCACCGCTTGAAAACTTCTTCCGCAATCTGTGGTCTTAGGGTGAATACGTCTTGCGGGTGTTCGACGTAAATGTAAACCATGTAGACTCTTTCAAATCCGCCTGACCTAAGCAGCATGTAGCTTGGCCTCTTTGGAAGAATATACGCATATCGCTCGAAAACTTCGTTAAAGATTTCGGCAATCGTTGTGGCCGGCACGGTGTGGTCGAAGGCAATTTCAAACGTGTAGCAGTAAATGTGTTCAAGCTTTCCATTATTATAGGCGTAGTTTGCTATGTCTCTGTCCATGACCTGTAGGTTGCTGATTGAAACCACGTTGTTGCCTATTGTCTGTATTTTCGTGTAGTTAATTGACATTTCAGCTACTATTCCTTCAACTGTGCCTATGCGGACGTAGTCTCCCACCTTGAAGGGTCTTGCAGCCAGCAGGTAAAGTCCCGCAATAAAGTTCCCAATGGTTTTGGTTGAGGCAAAACCCACCGCGGCCCCGCCCAGCGCTGAAAACGTTACAACCAAATCTGTTGGCAACCCGCCAACTTTAATCATTAAGCTTACGGCTCCAAAAAGTATGAGCAGCCTGAATGTTAAGATTAGGCTGTTTGCAACGTTCGGCTCAAGATGAGCGTGACGTGCAAAACCGCTTAGGTAACGGGAAATTATTCTCTCCAAGGCAACAGCGACCGCCGCAATTGTTATCAGCCAAAGCGCAGTTCCCAACGTAATTTCTCCAATGACCTGTCTCTCCATAATTTGCGAGAGGTCAACAAGTGTCGAAATCCACGCAATCATCAATGCGAGAACAACGATAAGCACGGCTGCGCCAACAATGATTAGAGTAACTTTTCTGATAGGGTGCTCCATTTCGCGCTCAGCGTTCACATTGTGCAAAAGTTTTTTATAAACTTATCATGCTGAACCACGGATGCTTTTATTAGCCTCCTTACTAGAATTGCTGTCATGCACATCCTAAACCTTGCTTCAGCTGTACCCAAAAACTATTACACAACCCAAAAACTTCTCGAAGCCTTTCCCTGCCAGCTTCCAGAAAAAGTGAAGCAGAACATACTAAACACTGGGGTCCAGAAGCGCTACCTCCTAAGAACCTTTGATTCCGACCCTTCCGTAAACGGATTTGGCGACCAAGAATACATAAACCTCTGCGCACAAGCATGCGAAAACGCACTTCGCAGAGCAGAGACTTTTGTAGAAGACATCAACTACCTTGTTGCAACCTACGACGCAAATCCGCTTCTGAGTCCCGGACTAAGCTACGTTTTAATTCCCAAACTTGGGCTCAGCAAGTTTGTTAAACACGTTAATCTTCAGGGAGTGGCCAGCACGGCCCTACCAAAGGCTCTTGACACCGCACGGAATTATTTGGCTG
>JAWAPV010000048.1:0-8646 GCA_038894255.1 Bathyarchaeia archaeon | reverse complement strand
GAAAGCTGAAGAAACCATGTGCATAGCGAAGGGAGACCCATACTGCCAATTTGAAATTAGCAGAGCATAAAAACTTCGCTGTAAAACAAAATTATAATTGCCAACTTCGGAAGAGCAGAAAACAGCATAAACCTAACGGGTTACCCCGATTTAAGGCATGATTTCGCATCCGTTGTATTTCATGAAACTAAAATCTTCCTTTTTTACCTTGCCTTCTTCCAAAAGCTTCTTTATCCGCGGGATCTCTTCCGCCACCGCGTCAATCAAGTTTCTAACAGTTTCGCACACAATATTGTAAGCTTCTGAAGTCCATCTTTTCGTGACGTTTGCGTAGAGGCATCGGCCGCCACAAACTCTGTAAACGTCGCATTTCGTGCATGGTTCGCCAACAAAGACCTTTCTCAGCGTAAGAGGGTTCGCGGTGTTTACATGCCCGAGATAGTAGTCTTTCATTCCCCACATTGTCGGGCAAGGAACTATGTGGCCGTCGGTCTGTATTGCATAGTTTATCCAGCCGCCACCGCAACGCAGCAAGCTTTCTTCGTCTGAAAGCAGTGAGCTGGCGACGCCGAGGAAAGGGTAAAGCCGTAGGACGGCGCCTTCTGTCTCCATGTGGTTTACCCAAAACCTAACAAGCTTTCGGATGCCCGGGTTGTAGTTTTCCCTGCTCCATTCGCCGAAGTTGCGTCTGGCAAAGTCGTTTTTCCAAAAACCCGCGTTAAGTTGCCAGTGGACAGAGGAAAACTTGAATTCGCTGTTGTCGAGAAGCCACATGACTTGCTTGTAGATGTCTGTTTGCTCCATAACCGTCATTCGGGCAATCAGTTCGCCGCAGAAGCCATTATCCTTAACCAGCTTCAAATTGTCTATCACTTTTCTGAAGGTTCCCCTGCCACGGTAAAAGTCTGTCAGCTGCTCATCGCCGTCAATAGACACGAGTATTGTGTGAAAACGGTTCACGTACTCAGAAGGCAGCTTGTCCAGAAGCAGCCCGTTTGTCTGAATCATAAAGTGCTTAGCTTTCACACAGTCCATGACCCGCCTAATCTCGTCAACACATAACAAGGGCTCTCCACCATAAAACGTCAGCACACACTCTGAGTCTTGACTGCAAAACCTGTTTAACGCCTCCACGCTGTAAGCCATCCGCCTAGGAAGATCATAGTCAACTTCGAAACCTGAAAAATCCTCATCAACATCCTCAACTGCCTCGCCGAAACAGTAACGGCACTGCAAATTGCACTCGCCTGTGACTATCACGTGAAAGAACATGCCCTATTCCAAAAAAAGAAACACGCTTCAGCTTTTAAGCGTATTTTTCTTTAGCCTTCTTAGCCTTATCAATATACTGCCGAAGTTCGCGGTCTTTAAGAGTTTTTTCAGGCAAAGTTTCAGGCGCATACATCAAAGGCAAAACTGCCAGGAAAAGGAAGAATGCCGCAAAAGAAAAAATGGCGTAAGGCGAAACTGCCGTGGCAACAAAGGACCCTACTGTTAAATGAAGAAAGCTTGACAACGAAGAAGGCAAAAGGCCAAGAGCATAATGTTTTTCGCTTGGTTTTCCTTCCGCCAAATCTCCCCAAATGGTGAACAAAAAAATGATATAGATGATTCCCCATGCGACCCCGTCCATAACTGTGTAAAGATACCATGAATAGATGTTTAAGGGAAAAACCCCCAGAACGGCATAGCCTAAACCGAAAATAACAAAACCCGCCATCAAAAGGCGCTTACGCCCAAAAATATCAGAAACAAAACCTGCAATTAAGGCGAAAATGCCTGCGATAATGTTCTCAATTGATGTTAAAAAATGAATAAAATCTTCACCCAAAAACTCCATGTTAATGGACCAAGCCAGATAGTTGACTAACGAAAAAATTGCCCATGGAACTAGATAGAGAAAAAACTGACGTGTCTTAAGAATTTGAACAAAAGAACTACTTTTTTCCGCATCAATTTTTTTATGCTGACGCAAAAGTAAAAAGGCAATGAAGCCAGTAGCTCTCCAAGATGCCAAAACAAGAGCATTAATAACAATGTTTTCTGTCAAAGCAAGTTTAAGCGCAATAGTAGCAAACGAGAAACTAAGCAAAACAACTGCGCTGGTTCTTCCTCTATTTTCAGGTCTTGTTCCTTCGGCAAATAAAGCCATGACAACTGGCAATCCTAACCCAAACGAGACGCTAGTCAATAATGCCACGACAATAATTATTTCAAAACTAGTAATCTGCAGAAAGACCGTGGTAAGCGAGGATAACACGCCAAGCACGGTCCAGAAAAAGAGAAAACGTTTTCTATCGGCAAACTTGCTTGCCACCAAAGCGCCCAAAAAAAGAGACCCAACTGCTCCACCAAAGCCAACACCATAGGCTAACAGTTTTTCGTTTGAAAGCACAAGCGTGGCGTCTATTGCATTCAACAAAAGTGCTGAAGCAAAAGAGTACCAAGCAAGTATGTTTGCTATCATGATGCCGCTGGCTAAAGAAATCTTGGGGAATACTTGTGTTCCAATCGAAAACGTATGAGCGCTCATCGGCAGTATCAATTTTCTAGCGTTTCTGCTTTCTGATAAATATTTAGTATTCATAATATAGACTTTCAGTAAGCGCGAACGACAAAGCTTTTAAGTAGTTGTGTTGTACGTATATACATTAAGGAGAGAAGGAAGTTGAAGGCTAAAAAGAAGCTTGTAAGATCAGTTAGCTTGTGGCTTTAAGAGCTCGCTTAAAGCCCTTCAACCATCGCATTGAGCAACTGTAAAAGTTGCTTTTTTGTCTTTTCATTTCTTACAACCTCTAACATTTTACTGCTTTTTCTTACTAAGCTTTTCATTTGGTTTTTTAGGTTAATAACCTCTTCTGTTTTCATCATCGCATGCGCAACTTTCAAAGCATCACTTGATGTTAGCCTTTTTTTCTTTAGCAAAGAAGCAATTTTGTTTTTTGGGTTGCACATAGCGTAGAGAAGCGGAAGGGGAAGGCACTCGTTTCTTGTTCTGTGCCTTAACTCGTCTGGCTCGTAGACGTCAACAAACTCGTTTCGCACGTTCGCTAACACCGCTAAAGTTCTGCCGTACTCGCTTAACGCTTTGACTTGTTCTGTGCTACCGCCGCCGATAAATGCGCCCAGCTTCGCTGTTGCAGCCGCGATTCCCGCTTTTTTCTCCATTATGCTAAGCAGCTTTTCAGCGTCAGCGTCCCATTTCCCGCGATAACTGGTTTCCTCTGCTTCTGCGTTGCCTATTTCAAAAAACGCGTCTTTAACGGTTGTAACAATCTCGTTTCGTTGTTTTTCTGGAAAGTCTTGAGTTGCTTGGCTTAAAAGTGTTAGGCCTTTCACGAGCAAAGCGTCGCCCACAAGGAGAGCTATGTCTGTCCCATATTTTCCGAATAGTGTGGGTTTTGAGGCTTTTCTTTTTGAGCGGTCGATTATGTCATCGTGGATGTCCGCGGCACCTGTAAGCAAGACCAGTGCGGCGCCTATGGTTGTTAGGTTTTTGGGTTTTTCTCCAACGGCCTCGCATGTTAACGAGAGAAGTGCGGGGTGTTCATAGTTTTTCCAGATTTCTTCCATGAAATAGGTTATTGCTTCGCGTAGAGGGCCGTACTCTACTTTTTCTTTTAGCATGGCTTCTTTTGCGGTTTCGTAGCTGTTTTTTCCGTTTTCAGCAAAAATGGTTTTGGCTTCTTCTATTAGGCTCTTATTTTTCTTCATCTTGACCGGTTTGTGTTATGTCAAGTTTCTGTATTTGTTCTTTTAGTATGTCTTCGTAGGCTCTAACGTATTCTCTTCCTTTTTTTGTTATTGTGTATGTTTTTCTCATTCTGCCGCCTTGGGGTTGCCTTTGGCTTGTCAAGAAACCTTCTCTTTCTAAGCGGTTTAGCAGTGGGTAGAGTGCTCCGTGTCTTAGGCGTAGCCCGAATTTTGTGTCGGCCAGCTTTTTTATTTTGTATCCCCATGTTGGCTGGGTTTCGACGAGTCTTAGGATATGGACGTCTAGCAGGTTTCTGACTATGCGTTGTACAAGTTCTTTTTTGGTTTGTTCTTGCATTTTTCTTGGTCTCGGTTATATTCTGTTTTTGACTTGTTTTATGTTTTGCCTTTTTAGGTTTATGTAGAAAGTGGAACACACGTGGTATGCTTGTTTATGCTTTGGTATGCTTGAGGTAAGTATGAACGTTTATATGGCGGTTTATGCTCTATAAAGACTTGCGATATGTCTAACCGAGGACATATCGTATACGTGTAGAACAAAAATACAGAGGGGAGATATGAATCATGAATAACACAAAAGAAGTCCAAACCAAACTCATGAAAGGACTACTCGACCTAATAATACTCCAGTTCCTGAACGGCACACCAATGCACGGATACCAGATAATCACGAAAATCCGCAAGACCTTCGGCGTGTATTTCGGGCCAAGCACGATTTATCCACTTTTGGGGGCTTTGGAGAAGAAGGGCTACGTGCGAAGCGAATGGAACATGTGCAACGAGAGGCCCAGAAAAGTGTACTGCCTAACAAGCGAAGGGCAAAACCTTCTCAACTTCACAGAGAACTCGCTTAACTTCATCTGCGCAAAGATAGGCACGCCGGGACTGCCCAAAGAGATGCAAATGGAAAATGTGGGCACACACGCCACCCTGCGCCCTCTCCTGAAAAGAGTAGAACACACCAAACCACTCCTCTAAACCCGCCGTTCTGCTGATGTTTCGTAGCTGCGCTGGCGTTCAGGAGAAGGCTTACTAAAATTTTTATCCTTTTATCAATTGTTAACGGTTGCCTTTTTTAGAGATATAAAATACTTCTCCTGTAGTTACGCCTAATGTAGCGCCAATAGTGACGGCGGCTAACCCGGTTGCGAACATGGGCGTTTTATAGCTCAACACTATCCACAAAGATAATATACACTATATTACCGGCCATGTGCTTTCTACAAGGGAATGCCACTTGGCTCCCCAAAGTCTTGTTCTCAAGTAGTAGAGACTGTTTGGTTTTTTCATTGAAAAATAAGTTGCCGCAAAAAATAATGCAAAAAAGAATATTCCTGCAAAGTCTCTGTACAATACTACCACAATGAAATCGTCAACAGTAAGGTAAATCCAAATGGAAACTATTATAATCATCGCTCTTAGCATCAACGCAAAAGGGTAACCTTTCTTAAAGCTCTCCAAAAAATTTGTTTCTATATTATTCAAAGGTGTTACCTTCATTTTTTAGCATATTGTGCTATTTAATAAGTTTTATGGTACTATTATCTATAATCTCAAAAAGACCATAATCTGTAACATCTGCAATCGCAAAAACAACCAACTGCCCTTTTGCGTGATGGGGTGTCAATATTGATCACCAGTAAAGAGGTAAAATACTTCTCCTATTGTCGTACCCGCTGTATACCCAACATTAATTGTGGCAATCGCTGGTGCAAACATAGCTGGAGCTACAAAAGACACTACTAAAAAAACTATCATGCCAATGCTCAGGATTAGTGCGTGCCATTTTCCTCCCCATAGCGATGCCAACACCCAGTAAAGGCTTCTAGATCTTTTCATTGCGACATAGGTTCCAAAAGAAGAGAGCACAAGTAGAAAAGGTGCTCCAAAATAATATGCGTAATACCCTACCGGTGAAAAAAATTCCCAAATGTATAATTGTGTTTTTACGCATATCAATATTGACACTGTTAGTACTGCAATTCTTAAAAATAGCGCAATCGGATAACCTTCTCTAAAATCCTTTAAAAGCGTTTCACTTAGTCCAGTTTTGCCGGTCGTACTCTTTTCCATCATGCTTTGGTGTCTATGCAAGAGAATAAAATATAGATTTTATGATGAAATCTTCTATAATACTGGAAATACCCTTTTATAGCACTTATTAAAGTTGCGGTGCAAACCTTTTAAAAAGGCAAACACACACAAAGCAGCATCATGAATTCGCCATGCGACCTGCTAATCAAAAACTGCACCATACTCCCAATGAACAGCAAAAACTTCATAGAAAACGGCTCAATAGCCGTCAAAAACTCCAAAATAGCCTTTGTTGGAAAAAACCCGCTTGAGGCCGAAGCCTGCAAGGAAATAGACGGCAGAGGCATGGTGGCGTTGCCTGGGCTAGTAAACTGTCACACGCATGTGCCTATGACCCTTTTCCGCGGGGTTGCCGACGAAAAGCCGCTTCGCGACTGGCTAAGGAAGAGCATTTGGCCCTTGGAAGCCAAGCTGAAAGCTGAAGACGTGTACTTGGGCGCTCTTTTAGGATGTCTTGAAATGATTAAGAGCGGAACAACATGCTTCGGCGACATGTACTTTTTCGAGGACGCCGTTGCGAGGGCGGTTGAGGAAAGCGGTTTGCGCGGCGTTCTGGCCGAAGGAATAATTGAAGCGGAAAACAGGGAGCTTGGCGAGGAAATGCTTTCTGCAAGTGTTGCTTTTGCCGAGCGTTTTAACGGTAAAGCAGACGGCCGAATCACGGCTATGCTTGGGCCACACGCGGCTTACAGCTGCAGCCCGGAACTTCTATGCCGAGTCAAGGAAGAGGCAGCTAGGCTAAAAGTGGGCGTGCACATTCACTTAGCTGAGTCTGAGGCGTTGTTCCGCGAGCTTCAGAGACACAAAGCTAGCGAAGTAGAGTTTCTGGATGAAATAGGCTTTCTGGATGCGCGCGTGGTTGCGGCGCACTGCATAAACTTGTCAGCAAACGACAAGCGTATTCTTTCTAAGCGCGGCGTGAACATGGTTTACGTTCCCGTGGCTAACATGAAACTCGGTTTAGGCGTGGCTGAAACCGCCGCGCTTGCCGAGGCTGGCGTCAACGTGGGGCTCGGCACTGATGGAGCAGCAAGCAACAACGTTCTAGACATGTTTGAAACCATCAAGTTTGCGTCTCTGTTCCAGAAAGGCTTTTGCGGCAACCCAACAGTTCTGCCGGCTTACGATGTTCTGCGGATGGCCACACTTGACGGTGCAAAAGCTCTTGGGCTTGGTGGGCAAGTGGGCTCGCTTGAAGTCGGCAAGAAGGCAGACATTATTCTAGTTGATTTTTCAAAGCCTCACCTGAAGCCTCTGCACAACGTTTATTCTGCTCTTGTCTATTCCGCCAAGTGCAACGACGTAGACACTGTTATAGTTGACGGAAAGGTTCTGATGGAAAACCGGCATGTAAAGACTTTGGACGAGCAAGCAGTGATGGCTAAGGCTGAAAAGGCGGCTTACGATTTAGCGAAGCGCTAGAGGGCTATTCGCGCTTCAGTTGTTTAAGCAGCTTCTTTTTTGCCTGTCGCAAACTTGGACTAAGCAAAACGGGATAACGCGCTGCAGCTCTAAGCTTCTTGTATCTTTCTGGGAGCTCGCTAAGACTTGTTAAAGCCTTTTTTCGGATTTCTTGCAGAGAAGGCATCTCACAGCATATTTCGCCTTTCTCCATAACCTTCACTAGAAGGCGTTCGCCTAAAACTTTCTCATGCTCCAAACCGATAACGTCTTTTCTGTATTTTCCTTCCTTGTCTCTCTGCCTGAAAACCTGCTTCTTCCCAGGCAGAGTAATCTTGCCTTGACTCAGCTTCATGGCTGGAACAAACCTGCCTTTTTCCACTTTGCCTGAAAGCTTGTAAACCACGTCAACGTATGGTCTGTCAACGGAAGTGCTCATGCGGGTGCCCACGCCGAAAGCGTCAATTCTTGCTCCTTTACTTATAAGCTGGGCTATACGGTATTCGTCAAGGTCTCCGCTTGCAAATATTTTGACGTGCTCCAGCCCGTTTTTGTCAAGAATTTCCCTAACCTTTCTGCTTAGCGTAACTAGGTCGCCGCTGTCCAGCCTAACCGCTCTAAGCCTGTGCCCCTGCCTTTCCAATTCTTTAGCGACGAAAGCAGCGTTTTCAGCTCCTTTCAAGTTATCATAAGTATCAATAAGAAGGGTGGAGGTTTCGGGGAACACCTCAGCAAAGGTGCGGAAGGCTTCAGCTTCAGTGTCATAGAACATGATGTAGGAGTGAGCCATCGTCCCATAAACCGGTATACCATACTGCATTCCTGCAAGAACATTTGAGGTTCCTTCTGCCCCCGCAAGGTAGGCGCACCTCGCGGCTTTCATCCCCGCGTCTGTGCCTTGCGTTCTGCGCAGCCCAAACTCTATGATGGGCTTGCCTTGCGCGGCGGTTACTACTCGTGCTGCTTTTGTGGCAAGCGTTGTCTGCAGGTTGACAGCGTTAAGCAGGAAGGTTTCGACAAGCTGGGCTTCTATTATCGGCGCAGTGACGCGAATAAGCGGCTCTTCAGGAAAAACTATGGTTCCCTCAGGGACGGCCCAAACCTCGCCTGTAAACCTGAATCCCCGCAAATAATCGAGGAAGTCGCTGTTCAAGTTTTGGGTTTTCAAGTAATTTATTTGCCTTTGGGTGAAATGCACGTTTTTTAGGTAAAGCAGAACCTGCTCAAGCCCGGCGAAGAGGAAAAACGCTCGGTTCGGAGGCAAACGGCGTATGAACAGGTCAAAGTTTGCAACTTCTTTTTCTCGGTGGCTTGCGAAGTAGGCAGCGCACATTGTCAGCTCGTAGAAGTCGGTTAGCAAGCTCATGTTATCCGTGCTGATGAAGTCAAAGTTTGGAGTAGTCATTGCGCCTCGCAGTATAGAGATAACGTTTTTCT
>JAWAPV010000047.1:0-8649 GCA_038894255.1 Bathyarchaeia archaeon | reverse complement strand
CTGACAATGACCGCCAGCGTCACGTTCTATAATGGGACGGCCTACCGCCGAATCTTGTTGCCAATAACCATATTCGTGCGAACAGACGCAGGTAGCAGCTTTGAAACTGCCAAATCTATAACCGTCGGCCAATATAGGGGACACGTTATTACATATTATGATGAGGAGGATTTCTACTCCGTGTTTTTCGAAGCCAACCAAACAGTCAACGTTAAAGTAACTGGCCTTCCCTACCTCCAAGTTTCCATTTACGACCCCGACCGAAACCTCATAGCCAACTCAGTAGACACTGAGAGCGAGCTAACATTCAAAACTCGAATGTCGGGTCAATTTTTTATTCTCCTTCGCCATCCTGAAAGCTCCTCTTATGGGGATTATATTCTGGATGTTTCTTTTTTCATATTAAATTGAGGTGAGCAGTTTTGAAAAAAGCCTACTCAATATTGCTAACTTGCGTCCTATGTGCGTTAGTACTTGAAAGTGCTTTTGCGTGGGAAGCTGAAACACCACCTTCCTCATATCCATTCAACGAGAGAGAAGACACAAATCTTAGCAATGGAGAGGCTGCTGTCGGGTTGGGGGTTCATTTAGGATCCTACAGTGTTAATGATCCAGGGTATGGTTGTAATTACCAAAGATTGTTTGTTGCTGCGACTGCGAACTCGCGAGAGATAATTGAGTATGGTGTCCAAGAGGTAGATTATTCTTGGTATGAACTTGATGATTCGCACAAGATACGAGAAGTGGGTTGCTATCAAGATGACTATTTGTATGATTTGATCTACATAGGCAATGGGACACACAACATAGTTCCAAACTACAAAATCCGCTTTTACGGGGGACCAAAGAGCGGTGAGTACACGAGAAACAGCCTTAGAGGAGATATTGCTTGGGTTTCCACGAATGGGTTTGTATGTTTTTATCCGTTAACTGAAGATCTTTCGCTCGTGGGAGATTGGAAAACTTATCCATACAATATTCCAGATTTTAGAGGGCCCAACGCGTTTATTGCACCTTTCTGGACCGATTTGAGACCTGATCTGGGTGGAAAAATAAAAGTGGGGCAAGTTACGTTTCCCTACCCGTATTCAAACACTGCTCTTTGTGTAACTTGGGAAGACGTTCCAGACGCTTATGGAAGAAATCAAACATTTCAAGTTATTATAGGAAGACCATATTCATTACAGCAAAGCTATATTCTCTTCCAGTACAAGCAAGTGGTGGCTGACAGCGCAGTCAAAATAGGTATCGAGTCTCAAAACGGTAAGAAAGGCGTTTCTTATCATCCATCCAGCATATATGATGGAATGGCTTTGTTGTTTAAGCAAACATCGAAGTACGCGTATCTCAATTATCTGACCATTAAAATAATCGACAACGATAATTTTTCTTATATCTATTGGTGCAACAATAATAATACTAACAAAGGTTATAATGTCAAATTTGAAAGTAAAGATCCTGATTCAAATGTAACATATTTCCTTTCCCTTGCTGGCGACATTGCGCTTCTAGCTACGACCGCATACGTCGGTTCCATTTCAGTAAAGGCTGGATTACTGCTTGAAGGAGCACTAATGACCTGTGATTACTTTCGTCCTCTTGCTGCTTATATGTTTCCCGGGAAACCTGAAGAATTAGTATGTGTAGGTCAAAGTATCGAAAACTATGCTACTGTGCCTGCTTTTCCAGCACATGAAGAAGACCCTACGTTGTACACCGCGCATGTTGTTGATGCTGCTTTTGGTATGGCTGTTGACTGGGTTTTTTTGAATGATTGCGATCACGAGGTTAAAGTTGTTGCTGAGCTTGAATATTTTGTGACGGATGAATGGGGGCTTATCGAAGATCCTCAGTGCAGATATGTCCAAACAGAGGAGTTAACGATAAAAATGAGACGGGACGCCGGCAATACTATCAACGACCCTAACGTAAGACACATACTTAGCGGAAACTACAGGGGCCTTTTAGGAACTCCAGATGGTAGAGAAGATTATTACGACTTCTACAAAATATTCGTTCCTGCCGGGAAGACTCTTGATATATGGTTAAGGCCTCCACAGAATTCTGATCTTGATTTGTATTTGTACAGACCTGATAAGACCCTTTGTGCTTCTTCTACAATGCGTGCCAACGGCTATACTGAAAGTATTACTTGGCCCTGCACCGTTTCTGGTTTTTGGTATATTGAGGTGCGGTTGTACAATGTTGGTGCAGTCAGCGTTTATTCGCTTGAAGTTCGTACTTATGTTTCTGGAGGAGGTTGCCCGTTTCTGTGCACGTGGAATGGGTATCAATATGAAATTGACAATAATCTTCTGCCTACTTCCTCTCATGCCGGAGGCGTCGATGTAGAAGACTTTTATATCCCTGAACGATCATTCGCACCAATACATCAAAACCCATTCTTCCTCTTATACTCGTTCGAAATTCGGGAATTTCAAAATGAACATTCATTTCTTGACCAAGTTAAGTTCACGGCTATTGATCATCCGCCAGACGTTGAAGTTGGAATTGGCTCTAGCGGCGAAATTTTCACCTACAAAGACCCGTATTCTCCCGTTTCATGCATAGACAAGTATGGTCACAACGTTGTTGATGCCGTGAACCGCATCGATAATACTTACTACCAAGGTTTTCCAGGCGACTACCTAATTTTAACTTTTGAAAACGCAAGCATCAACGAAGGCGCAAAACTAGTCCTAAGAACTGACGCTGATCCAGGAAAGGAATCAATTCATATTCAAGTGTTGAATGAGACTGGAGAATGGGAAACCGTGCAGAAGATAATACCCCGCGTTTACTGGGCAACTGACATTGTGAACTTGGCCAGCTACTTTCCAGCTTCAGCGACAAGAATCAAAGTCCGCTTATGCTTTACTGACTGCCACAAACTGGACTATGTGGGATTAGATACAACATCGCAAGCCACATTTCAAACACGTGATGGCTTGTTGATGTCTGCTTTTCATTCTCAACAAGGGTTTGTTACAAACGCGCTTCGATTCAACGACCAGAACTATGCAGAGTTGATACCGGGTCAAAAGATAAACTTCGTGTTTTTAGCGTGTCCAAAACAGAACAGCACGATGCAGACAAGTTTTGTTTTGTATACTGAAGGGCACTACTTTTCGATGCCCTAGCTTCTGCTTGTTGAGCCCAATGTTGTAAACAGTAGTTTTTCTCGTGTGATAATCTTCCATAAAACATATATGTTACATGACGGCATTCTGATAATAGTGGTTGGTAATGGGTTATGCTATTCAGCGTAGGTTGTTGTCTGCTGCTGTTTTGGCCGTGGTTCTCCCCTTAAGTTTCTTCGTAGTTTTCAAGTTTACCGGAATCATCCCTGAGCCTTCTGTGGCAGAAACAATTACCGCCGAAACAAAAACCTGCAACATAGAAAGAATCAAAGGGGCTTGGACGTGGATGGTGGCTGTTGAGAATCTTTTTGCCGATTTTTCTTCTTCCATTAATTTTACAGTTTCTGTCGACACCTATTCTTCCCCACATTTTTGGTATCCTTCTGCTCAGGATTTCTGTGTTTTTGTTACAGCTAGTGTTGGAACAGGCTTTGTTAACGACATTCTTATCCAGATGCGTAAAGGCTTTAACAACACTTCCATGGTAGACATAATCTACGACGAGGATGTTATTGTTGCACAGAATCTTACGTTGGTGAGCGTTCTGGATTCTGGGGGTGGAAGCGAGGCGCGCCTTTCCGCTGTTGGTGGCCGCGATACGCAGAGCTGCTTGCTAAAAGTGCCTGTGGACTGGATTTTCCTTGACGACACGATAGATGATAACCTGACAATGACCGCCAGCGTCACGTTCTATAATGGGACGGCCTACCGCCGAATCTTGTTGCCAATAACCATATTCGTGCGAACAGACGCAGGTAGCAGCTTTGAAACTGCCCGGCCCATAAACTTCGGCCAATACAATGGTCGCGTTTCATATTATGATGAGGAGGATTTCTACTCCGTGTTTTTCGAAACCAACCAAACAGTCAACGTTAAAGTAACTGGCCTTCCCTACCTCCAAGTTTCCATTTACGACCCCAACCGAAACCTCATAGCTAGCTCAAACTTAGACATTAAAAACGAGTTTACGTTCAAAACTGAAGTGACGGGTCAGTTTTACATTCGCCTCTCCACTCACGGAGTTTACACTTTGTCTGTTTCATTATCTACCTAAGAATAAGGAGTTGGTAGTTTTGAAGAAAACATGTGCGATATTGCTTACTTGCGCTTTGTGCGTGTTGGTTTTTGAAAGTGCTTTTGCACGGGTCTGCTAACTAGCACACTTTGCGACCTTGATTTTGGCTGCAACCAAAAAGGATTGCATAAACCCTAAAAACCGTCTCCGCCAATCTATGAACGCGGGAGGCCCAACTCATTATTCTCATTGTAGCCTCGAAAAGGGACGTTGCAAGCCTTAACATCGCTGAGCACTTAGCCAGCGAATACCCTTTCCAAAAAACCTCTGAAACCCACAATGAAACGGAAATCCAAACAGCAGCAATCAACCAAAAAGAACTCAAACTGGTCACCCTCAACCAAGAACTCGTTTACGCCCAAGACCTAACCAGCTCATTCACAAACCCGCAACTCGTCATATTCATCTCCCGCCACAGCAGCGAAAGCGGAACCCCCACCCTCTCAGTGCACACCCCCGGAAACATAGCAGAAGCCGAGCTAGGCGGCCTTCCCAGAAAAGTTTCGGTTTCACCCGCAAACGCCATGAGAAACGCCCTAAAAGCCCTACACCACCTCAAAAACGAACTCAACCTCAACTATGAAGTTTCATACGAAGGCACACACCACGGCCCATCCCTAGACGTGCCAACCATGTTCGCTGAGCTTGGCAGCTCACCCGCCCAGTGGAACGACATGAAAGCAGCCAAGGCAGTAGCCCACGCCACAATAAAAGCGGCATTACATTTCGGCGATAACCACGCAAAAGCCGTGCTCGGCATCGGTGGCCCCCACTACAACGCAAAATTCACCAAAATCGCGCTCGAAAACAACATCGCCTTTGGCCACATAATCCCGAAATACGCCATACACCGCCTAAGCGAAGAAATGCTCACGCAATGCGTAGAAAGAACACTTGAACCTGTTGCCTACGCCGTCCTCGACTGGAAAGGAATCAAAAGCGAAGACAAACAACCCTTAATAAACATGCTCAACAAGTTGGGCTTGCCCTACGAAAAAACCTAGCATACCTCGCTTCACGAACATATCAACAAAACGTATCAACAACCCGCAAGGGGCCTAAAACACTGCACGCAACCCAACACGCAAAAAACACAGCAACCTTTATAACAACAATCCCAAATGTTCAATGTGCGAAAAACAATGGGCTTAAAATCAATCCTTGAACAAATCTCAAGAACAATCAAACTCGCAACAAAACCCGGAAGAAGCGAGCTCTGGCTCTCAATCAAAATATGCTTCCTCGGAATAGTAGCAATCGGACTAATCGGCTACGTCATAAAACTCATATCAGCCATCCTCCAACCCCAAGCCGGAAGCACCACCTAGAAGGCACACGAAAATGGAGAAAACCGAACAGCCAACCACAAAAATCTTCGCCGTCAAAACAACCACCGGACAAGAAAAAAACGTAGCCAAACAAGCCGCCTCAAAAATCGAAATGAACAAAATCCCAGTAAAAGCCATCCTCGTCCCCGAAACCCTAAAAGGCTACGTCTTCATGGAAGCCGAAGGACCACACTTCGTCGAAGAAGCCATCTCAGGCATAAGGCACGTCCGCTCAAGAGTGCCGGGAATCATAAGCTTCTCCGAAATCGAAAGATACATAATAAGAAAACCAATAATTGAAGAACTTCACGAAAACGACCTCGTAGAAGTCACTGGTGGACCGTTCAAGGGCATGCGCGCAAAAATAACCCGCATAGACAAAAACAAATCTGAAGTAACCCTTGAACTGCTCGAAGCCACCTTCACCCTGCCCATAACAGTAAACTCGGACTACGTCAAACTGGTGGAGAAAGCAAAAGAAGAAAGTGGTGAAACATAAAAATGGCAGACAAAAAAGTCATCGAACTGCTCGTCGCAGGTGGACAAGCAAACGCTGGACCCCCTCTCGGCCCAGCATTGGGACCCATAGGCGTAAACGTAATGATGATTGTAAACAAAATCAACGAGCTCACAAAAGACTACGCTGGAATGAAGGTTCCAGTCAAAGTCATCGTGGACCCGGAAACCAAGGAATTCGAAGTCAACATTGGAACTCCCACAACGTCTGCCTTAATCGTGAGCGAACTGAAAATCGAGAAAGGCTCAGGCACGCCGCACAGCGCAAAAGTCGGCAACCTAACCCTTGAACAAGTCATCCGCATCGCGAAAATGAAGCGCCCTGAACTTTTGGCAAAAGACCTCAAAGACGCGGCAAAAGAAGTTTTAGGCTCGTGCGTAAGCATGGGAGTCACAGCAGAAGGCAAAGACCCACGCGAAGTGCAGAAAGAAATAGACGCTGGCAAATACGACGAAATATTCAACAAAAGCCAAGCCTAAGAGAATATTTTTATAACCGCGTTCCATTCCCTCAATGGCACGAGGCTCAAAAAATGCCCTTAGACCAACAAACCATACTTGCAGCAGTAAAGGAAGCAAAAGAAAAATCTGAAAAAAGAAAATTCACCCAAAGCGTAGAGCTAGTGCTGAGCCTCAAAGATTTAGACATGAAATCAGCCGAAGGCAAAATCCAAGAAATCGTAGAACTGCCACACCAGCCAGCAAAACCCAACAAAATCTGCGTAATCGCCACAGGAGAACTAGCCTTGAAAGCAAGAAGAGCAAACGCTGACCTAGTTCTAGAACGGGCCGAACTTGAAAGCCTCGCTGGCAAAAAACAAGAACTAAGAAAAATAGCCAACGAATACGACTTCTTTATCGCCGAAGCCCCGTTAATGCCTATAGTAGGCAAAACTTTAGGCACGGTTCTGGGTCCAAGAGGAAAAATGCCTGTGCCCGTGCCGCCGTCTGCGGAAATTGCGGCTTTGATAAATAAACACCGTAAGACGGTGATGGTGAGAACACGTAACCAGCCTATGCTGCAGTGTCGAGTTGGAACAGAAGACATGAAAGAAGAGGAACTCGCCGAGAACATTCTTGCCGTGCTGAGGGTGGTTGAAGGAAAACTTAAGAAGGGCATGAAAAACATAAAATTCGCAAGCATAAAAACAGCCATGGGTCCGCCAGTGAAGGTGAAACCGTAAACCGAGGAAAACACAATGCCGTCTGAAGCCGTGTTGCAACAAAAACAAAGCGAAGTTCAAGAGATAACCCAGCTTTTAAACAAGCACAAAATCCTAGGGATAGCCAGCCTACACAAGGTCAGAGCGGCACAGCTGCAAGCTTTCAAAAAGAACCTCGCCGACCAAGTTTACATGAGAGCCATCAAAAACACACTTATGAAACTGGCGATTGAAAACTGCAAAGACAAACCCAACCTTGAAAAACTAGAAGAACACCTAACAGGCACAAACGTTTACTTATTCACAAACCTAAACCCGTTCAAGCTAGCCTTAACCTTGGAAAGAGGAAAAGTCAAAACCACAGCCAAAGCTGGAGACATAGCCGCTTTCGACGTTATTGTCCCCGCAGGCAACACTGGACAACCACCCGGACCAATCATAAGCCAGCTGAACGCTGTAGGCTTGCCCACGCGCATCGAGTCTGGAAGCGTCTGGGTTAGTAAGGATACGCTGGTGGTTAGAAAGGGCGAAGTAATCGACGAGCGCCTAGCAAGCGTCCTGTCGAAGCTGGGAATTAAGCCCGTGGAAAGCGGGCTTGCCATGAACGTGGTCTACGATGATGGATTGATAATAACGCAGGAGCAGCTCAAAATAGACTTAGATGCAACAAAGAAGGAGGTTGAAGCGGCTCATGCAGACGCGTTTGCCTTATCCGTCAGCATCGCCTATCCAACGGCAGACAACATTGTGCCGTTACTGCAGCTGGCGCATCGTGAAGCTTACGCGTTGTCCATAAACGGGGCAGTTCCAACAAAAGAAACGATAGCTGATTTGATTAGAAAAGCTCATGCGGAAATGCTAAGTTTAAGTAGTAGATTGCCCACTTTGGAGCAAAAAACGGAGCAAACCGAAAAAACTGAAAAAAGTTAAAATAGCTGAATGGAGAGGTGAAAGGGTATGGAATACATTTACGCTGCAATGCTTCTTCACAAAGCAGGAAAAGAAATAAACGAAGAAAACCTAACGCAGGTTCTAACCTCAGCAGGCATAAACGCCGACGCAGTACGCGTAAAAGCGCTTGTTGCCTCTTTAGCCGAAGTGAAAATCGACGAAGCAATCAAATCCGCGCCAACAATGATGGCAGCTCCAGCAGCAGCACCAGCGGCAGGAGGCGCACCAGCAGCAGAAGCAAAGCCTAAGGAAGAAGACAAGAAGAAGAAAGAAGAAGACGAAAAGAAGAAAGAAGAAGCAGCACTTGAAGGATTAGGCGCCTTGTTCGGCTAAGAAGCCACCTTTTTATTTCACCGTTTTCCGCAACAAAATCTTTCTTATTTCACTTCGACTTTTCCACAAACCAATGGGTAGCCACCCAAA
This sequence comes from Bathyarchaeia archaeon, assembly GCA_038894255.1. GTDB lineage: Archaea > Thermoproteota > Bathyarchaeia > Bathyarchaeales > Bathycorpusculaceae > JAWAPV01. The sequence goes on along the minus strand of JAWAPV010000047.1, from coordinate 53 downwards.
ATTATAACAATGGTTGCTGGAAAAGCAACCTCTTGTTTCTGGACAAGCAAAAG
>JAWAPV010000046.1:0-8817 GCA_038894255.1 Bathyarchaeia archaeon | reverse complement strand
GACGTAGTGTTGTACCAGACGTGCAGCTTCGACATGTAAAGCGATTCCTGCTGAGTCCTGTTAGTCGTGATGTTGACTGTGTAGAAGGTCACGACGGTGGCGAGAAGCACTGAAACAACGAGGATAATCAGGGTGGTCACTACTGTGCTGAGTGCATTTTTGTTCTTCAACACGTTCTTCATTTCTTTTTCTCTCCGTGGCTGAGGCATTGTGGCTCTGAAAATATGATAATTTGTGCGTAGAACTGTACTACACATATTCAAGAGGAACATGCGCTAAAACATGAAAAAGGAAGCGATGGCAAATGTGTTGGTTTAACTGCTTCGCTGTTGAACTTGATTTGCCGAAAAGAAAGAAGAGAGTAGCTATTGAGCAGCTTCTACGTTGCACTCTTGTGTCCAGTGTGCGTTCGCAGTGTACACGGTAACTTCTGCGGGCGTGCCTACGTCATTTTGTCCTATGCTGTCTGGGTTGTTGATGTAGATTACTATGGTGTATCCTGATTTCAGCGTGATGTCGTCTGATGCTTGCAACAGCAGCCTGTCTTCACCTTGGATGATGTGGGTGTAGTTGGCGCCTGTGGGCTGTGTCGGCGTCACCGTCAAGTCCATGGTTACCGTAACTGTGTTTGTTCTCCAGTAGTAGACATTGCTCCATTCCGAGGTCTGGCTTCTGCATGATATTCTGTCGATGACAACGTCTTTGCCGCCAGTGTTAACCAGCACAAATGCGGCTTGAGCCCATCCAAGCGACGTAGTGTTGTACCAGACGTGCAGCTTCGACATGTAAAGCGATTCCTGCTGAGTCCTGTTAGTCGTGATGTTGACGGCGTAGAAAGTCACGACGGTGGCAAGCAGTACTGAGACAACTAGGATTATGAGTGTTGTGACTACCGTGCTCAATGCTATCCTGTTTTTCAGAATAGGCTTCATTCTGGTTTCACTCCGTTGGGAAATAATTGTCTGACAAAAATATCGTCATTTGTGTGTCAATTGAAAGACGCTTCTTGGAAATTTAGAGTCTTGTTATGAAAAACAAGACTGAAGTGGAAACATTTAGTTTAAGCCATAATTACGGGGGCTGCTTTTGCCTTTTCTTTGTCTTCCCAAAGTCTAACGAAAAGCTTATTCAAAATTTTGACAAACGCCGAGTAATTAGTTGCTAAGGCAGTAGCTTTCCTTCCCCGTGTAAACTCCTTAGCTTCTTCATCGTTTTTTGTCATCGATAAAAGAAGCTGTTCACCATCTACAACCATAAAACTAGGCAAACCTTCCACGGTTAACGGCAAAGCATAACAAACTTCAAACCTGGTTTTCCTCGTAAAAAACTGGGTGTTCGGTAACTTCTCTGCCAAAAACCTGACTTCTACCCCGTTCTTTACGCATCTCTCAAGTTTGTCGAAGACGCTGGAATAGTAAAGACGTGCAAGCTCTGTCTTCGAGGCAAACACAAGAACCTGCGACTTTGCTTTATTGAGAAGTTCAATGGCTTTCAAGTCAATTTGCTGCTGGCCCTCCAAAATCTGAAAGCTCTCCTTTCTTTCGGGATGTATGCTTGTTTGAGGCAGAGAAAACCATGCATTAACCAGAGTATCTTTCTTTTGCTCAAGAAGCTGCAACTTGAGTTTCTTGGACTCGATGAGAATTTCGATGGCTTTTTTGAAAGGAGTGGCAATGAATTTTATTGGTTTTTCAAAAACAGAGGAAACCAGCCCTTGTTTTTCAAGGTCTCTCAATATGCGGTAAGTTTCTGTCCTATGAAGGCAAAGAGCCTCGGATATTTCGCTTGCCTTCTGCTCTTCATGTCTTGCTAAGTGAAGATAAACACGAGCCTCATTTCTTGTTAATCCAAGTTTCGACAAAGCTTTTTCAAGAATTTCCGCCGACCTTGAGTGCTCAACACTTTTGCGGACAAATTTCACGTTTCCTGTAGCGTCATCGCGTTGTCTTACAACTTCTAAGCCTATTTCTGTGACCATGCCTCTCCCATCTTTTGACGACATATTCTGAATCTGAATCTGACTATGTGTCTCACGCGTCTTCGCATTTTATACTTATGAATTCAAAAAATGAATTACAAATCAGCATTTGATGCTTTCTGCAAAGGTTTTCACGCTTTCACATGTTCGTTCTCTATATTTTGTGTCTGCTAATAGTGTGTAGCGGTAGGTTATACACAAATTCTATTATCTTTTCAGCACCGTCGAAATCATCAAGCATGCCTAATCTACTTGATAGAGGAGAAATTAAATGGAAAACCAGCAACCCCCTCCTAACGAGAAAGACGCTTCTGCTGAGAAGCTTGTTTCGACAAAAAGCACAACCGCCGACGACAATTTCCTTAGTTATCCTGTTCAACTTCAGAACGACGAGGTAAGCGAGGATTTTGAGAAGACAAGGTCTGAAGTTGAGAAGAAATTCTCTGAATTGCTTATGTCAATAAGCGAAGAAACCTTGCAGCTTAGCGAGTTTTTGATAGAAGAAAAGAAGCTGATTCAAGACATGTGCCTCTTCCTAAGAGAGATCCTCAAAAACCTGAACATAAACTTGGATATTCCTGCTAAAGCCTTTTCAGGTTCTATTGAGAGAGTAAAGAAGGCGACGTTAAACAACGAGGCACATTTGCTTATTCTATACGATGATGGAAATGTAAGCTCAAACACGTTGGAAAACTATCCTCCGCAAGTCATTTTGTCTGTAGTCTGGAACATTATGCCTAAACTGGAAAAGCACCTTCGAACATACAGGCGCAAGATAAGCGAGAGAGTTAACATTTTTGAGAAAGTGCGAAAAGAACTAAAAAACATTAAACAGGTGCTCTCCTCTTCAATTTCAAGTCAAGAAGACGTTTTTGTCATCGGGAACGAAGAGTTGAGAACCCCAGTTTCAGAAAGTGAGCAGCAAAATACTTCTTCACAGACGTAGGCGAAAGCCATGGAAAGTGTTGAAACAGAAGTAAGAACGTTCTATTCACTTCAAGATTTGCGAGAAAGCATTGATGAAACAATTAAACATTACGCGTCAACTGTCGAAGAATACACTCAATGGTTAGGGCTTTTTCTAAGAGACGCGGAAGACGCCTACAAAGACCAAGAATGGTTTAAGAAGCTGGCGGGGATGCAGAAAATGCTGAAGGCCGGCAAGAAGATAGAAAAGAAAGAGAAAGCGTCTGGAAAGAAAAAGAATGAGCTTGTTTCTCCAGAGTGGGTTGCCTACAAGGAGATTCTGCTCTGCACGAATGAACAGGCACAAGCAGAAATAGTGTTTGAAGCAATAGAAGACATTAACGACAAGATTGACCGGCTGGCGAAAATTAGGAACACGCTTGTGGAACTGGAAAAATCAGGATTAGGAACATCCATAACTTACATCGCGTTTATGCGCAACGGGGTTCCTGAAAAGCTTGTTTTGCGCCAGAAAAAAGATAAAGAACTGGCAGAACGGTTCAAGTTTGCGGCCGAGATTTCCGTGCCAATAAAAATGTAATGCTATGAGGCGCTGTGTTCTAGAAAGGCTTTGGTGAATTTCTTCATAAGGTCGTAGGGCGAATCCACGACGCAGTTAACTCTAAGGTAATCTTTTACAGCTCTGCTTTTCAAGCCTATCCCAATTAGCCCGAAGCCTGCGCGTTCAATTTGTCGTAAGCTTTGCTTTAGCTCTTCTTTTATCTTGTCGTCTCCGGAGGGAAAGAAATCTGAAACTACAATTATCATTTTTGATTCTTCAAGATGCTGTCGTAGCTTATCCTTAATCATGGCTAAGCCGTCAGCCAAGTATGTTAAGCCGCCGTGTTTTAGTCCGCCGATGCGCGCGCGTATGCGGGTTGAATAGTTTTCGCTGAAATCCTTTATAATGTAGAATTTGTCGCTAAAGGCGAACATGCCCCATGACGTTCGGTCTGGAATAAGGTTTTTTGCTGTTTCCGCAAGGCACAGGGCAACGCCGCGCACTTCTCCCGTGAAAAAGTTCAGGCTGTGGCTCGCGTCAATAACCACTGCCCATGCTTCCTCCCTTGTCTGCAGCTCTTCTCGAACAAATATGTCGGTGCGCTTGCTTTGGCTAGCAACAACTTGAATGGCTTCTTGCAAGTCGATAAACCCGCTTTCATGCTTAAAGTCTTCGCCCGTGACGTTCTTTAGTAGTCTCAATTTTTCCAGTATCCGCCTTATCGGGCTTGAAAGAAGCAGTTTGGAACGCAAATACTCGGTATAATCTTCTTTCGGAAATTCTATTGCGGAAAACCTTGTCTCGGCACAAGCTTCCTTGTAGCTGGCTATTATCTTCTGTTCGCGCTCTTTTCTTCCCTTCCACTCAGTGAACGCTTGGCTTGCTTCGCGTTCACAACTGTCATCAACGAAAACCTTGGAGTTCATTGCTGCAAAAGCCATCTGCAAAGCATGGTCAAACTCATCTTTTGTCACCGAAATGCTGTTTCGATATACTGACTCTTGAAAATAGTTTTCTGTGTGCGGCATCGCACAGTAAACTGAGGGACTCCCATACCTTTGCAGTTTACGGTACATGACATCTGCCAGCTCAAGCTTCCTGCGCAAAAAGTTTAGGCGTTCTGCCGCAGTAGCCTCTTTCTGTTGAGATGCCATTTTGCCAGCAAAATCTTTTATTTCCTGCAAGTATGCGACTACCTCGTTCACGTCATTTTGCATCTCTTTTGAGACCGAACCTTTGATTTTTCTCAGGGTAAACTGAGAAAGAATCGCTGTCATGACACGAAGTGAATCGTCAAGCAGCACTTGCGCGGGCTTTAAACGGAGGTAGGCAATGGCGTTGGCAAGAGCAACATCAGGAAGAAATGGCGACCAAAAGTTTTCTGCGTAAGCTGCGACAACCGCGTCTTCGATTAGGCTTGCAACGTACAACGCGAGCTTCGGGTCTTTTTCTTTGCTCCATTTTGAATACAGATCGTATCCGGAGGTTGCAACGTGCTGGCTTAGATGGAAAACTGAAGCTCTAAAAAGTTGCCACAGGATTTTCTGATGGGTCTCGTCATTTTGCTTTAGGCGCAACCCTTGAAATTCTGCTTCTTTGCTGGATATTTCTTTTGGTTCGGGTAAGCAGATGACGTATCCGTAGTTATCTTTTCCGAGAAGAGGAAAACGCACGTCGTTTCGCACGAGGATTTTTACGTCTTCATGTTTTTTCTTTGTAATCTGGAAAGAGGTTGCCCACGCATAGTCGAAGAACTCCAAGGTTGCAAGGCGCTCCTATCCTTTCACGTTGAAAACCGCTTTAACTATCCGCCTTACAATTTCCTGAATTTCGGTGTCGTCGCTTGTTGTGCCGACGATTGTTTCGTTTGCAGCGTTAAGCGGGGTCGTCCCATCAGCAACCAAGACCGCCCAATTTATCAAGTCGCCCGGCGAAGGCCCATAAGGCAAGTCTCCGTTCTTGTATTGCCGCCTAAGTTCAGCGCCCACCTGCACGATTTTTCTTGCAACATCTTCGTCGACGTTTGCCCGTTTTTTGACAAGCGCAACTTCGTCTGGCGATATTACGTCGCCTAGGCTGAGGTAGTCAAAGTTTATCCAGACGGACATGCGTCTTCTTAAGGCGGCGTTGAGGGGCTTTGTGCCTACGAATTCGGCTGAGAACGGGTTCATCGGGATGATTAGGTAGCCGCAGCGGTGCCTGTTGACAATTTCGTTGTCTTTTTCTGTGAGAACGATGTGTCCTCGCGTGTCGAGGATGGGATTAAGTCTCGTGGCGACGTCTTGCTTCATCATGTTGGCTTCGTCAAGATAGAGGATGCCGCCAACCTTGCACCACGTTACTATTTGGCCGTCAACCCAGTTTTCTTTTCCGAGGCCTATGTATCTGCCGAAAAGGTCGTAGGAAGACGTCTGCAATCCGCAGTTGACTTCCCATATTGGGAGACCCGCCAGTTCGGCAACGAGGTATACGATGTGTGTTTTTCCTGTTCCGCTTGGCCCTATGAGCGCGCACTGTTTAAAGTAGTATAGCGCGCGGGTTATTCGTTCGACGTAGTTGAAGCCTCGGTCAACGTATTCTGGCGTGTTTGTGGGAATGAGGCTTCGAACGTTTTCTGGGAAAACGTATCCTTGAAGCAAGTCGTATTTTTCGACGTGATATTTGGCGCGGAGAGGTTGGCTTTTTTGGACAACTTGTTTTGAGAGGGATATGCGGAATCTTGTGGTGTCAAGTTCGGCTGCGACTTGCATTTCTTCCATTGGAGTTTTTTGTTCTTCTTTTCGTTTTCCTTGGTGGCTGAATCCCATTGCCGTGGTTGTGGGTTGCTCTGAGTTTGGCATTGTTTTTTCTCCGTGAAAGCGTTTTTGTGTATTTTATGGTTGGATTCTGATTTAAGTATTGTGTCGTAAGATTCAATAGCTTCTCTTCACACTGTATGTAACACCAAACCACACACAAAACAAGAATTCGCTGTCACCAAGCAATGTTAATCACCAACACCTAACATAGAGAGGAATCTCTTATTTGCCCTTCATCAATCTTCGTAGGAGACGTTTCAGTCTCAGTAAACTTGGGCAGCGTCTCAGCAGTCAAGCTAGCTGAGAAGCCTTTCTCGGGAGAGCTAACTTTTGACGTAGGCGTGAAGATTGATGAAAAAGAAAGAAAAAGCGGCAAAACCCTTGTAGAATTCATTCTAACCATAAAAACGCGGCCAAGCGTTGTCAAATTTGGCATTGAAGGCTTCGCTACTCTAACTGGAAAAGATGAGGACATTGAAAAAATGTTGGAAATTGACCCCGAAAGCAAGATTCCTCGACTATTAGACAAAATATACAGGCACGTTTTTACTGCGGTTTATCTCCTTTCCACAGTTATTGATTCTCCTTATCCACCCTCTAACCTTTTCAGCTCGAAACTAGATATTCCTAACGTAGAAATGTTGTCAGACGTTTCTGCACAAACGGTGTCGCAGCCCCAAGCTGAGACAACATCTGAAACAAAGGAGCCAAAGCCTCAGTAGCCGAGTTGGTTGCGGATGGAACGCACATGCCTTTTTAAGCAGTTTCCCTTCTTCAGTGAAGAACAGTAGGAGACACTATAATTGGCCGCTACTCTACAGAAGAAACCTCCGATGCCTCACGTTGTCATTTCTTCACAACCAAAAGTGCTAAATGCCGAGTCTGTCACCGCGGTTGCCACCGGCTTTCTGAAAAGAATCGGACATAAAGGCGCGTTAAAACCCAAAAAGGTCTTTTTGAAAGAGAAGGTTTACACCGTCGAAATAGACATGAAAAAGTTCACTGCTTTTGTTAGGGTTGACTCGGAAACTCACGAGATTAAAGAGTATGAACTGCAACCTAAAGCTGAAGAAGCTTCATCCACACCTTTTGCGGTTAAACCGCTTCTCATAACCTTTGGCATATCCACAGCCGTATGGTTCATGTTCCACTTCTTATTCAAAATGCTAGGGATGTAAAAACCCGTTTTTTGTTTTGAAAGCGTATCGTGATGAGTAAAAGCGTTGGCTGGCTACTTGCTTGTAGGCTTGCCGGCGTTTTCCTTGCGTTTTTCTTCTGCTTGTTTTCGGCAATATTTGAGATACTCTTCAGCTGTAGGAAAGACTTCTCTGATTTTCTCGCGAAGTTTTTTTAGGTTGACGCTATACTGCAACGCTATAAAGTCCTTGGGTTTGCTGAATTTCTCCACCTGACCTGTTAGTCGTTTCCTCTCAATTTTGATGCAGTCGTCCACGATGCAGCAGAGGACGCAGGCTCCACAAAAGATGCAAAGCTCTTTGACGATGCCTACTTCGCCGGATTTCCAGAACAAAGCGTTTGTTGGGCAAGCCTTTATGCACAGTTTGCATTCTACTCCTCTGCATGTTTTGTGGTTTATGCTTATGTTTCCTTTAACAAAAAGCTCTTTAATGCCCAGCGATGCTAAGAGCTGCTCTCTCTGTTCTTTTCTGGTTTTTTCAGCAGTCTCGGACAAAAGCTGGAAGATGTCAACGTTTGAGGGCTTTTCTTTTTTTCTTTGCGCGGCCATCGCTTTTCATCTTTATGTTAGTATCCTTTTTACAAGGGTATAATGCTCATGGATTATAATTACTTATCCAAAATCACGCAAAATGGAACCTAAGCATAAGCGAAACCTATAACTACGTTTTCCATATCATAAGCGTATGTGGCTGGTGGAAGAGTAGCAATGTGCGAGTTTAACGTTATCCTTAACGGAAAAACAGTTTTCAAGGATGCCATTTACGCAGCCTCAGCTGGTAACGCCGTGACTGTAAGAGACATGCTTGGGCAGACAAAAAGCTTCAAAAACTGCACTATAACAGAAGTCGACGTTAATAAAACAAGGCTGGTTCTCTCAAGCCTTTAGAAACCCTCTGCGCGGGATAACACAAAAATATTTACTTAAGCCGTACATACCATGTATACTTGAGTTGCTTTTGCGCCAAAAGGAGGAGACAGAGAGATGGGAATCCAGAACCTTGACAAGTTTTTCAACCCGAAACGTGTAGCCATAATAGGCGCAAGCGACAAGCCTAACTCCGTAGGCGCAAAAATCTTCAAAAACCTCGTCGGCGTCGGATATTCCGGCGCGGTTTTCCCGGTTAACCCTTTCAAAACAACAATTCAAGGCATAACCGCCTACCCGAGCATCACCAAAATCCCGTGGCAAATAGACCTCGCCATAATCGCAACGCCGGCGCACACGGTCCCCCAAATCATAGATGAATGTGGAAAAGCCAACGTTCCAGCCGCAATCATCATCTCTGCAGGCTTCAACGAAGCAAGCATTGAAGGACAAGCTTTAGAAAAACAGGTTCGCCAGTTAAGAAGCCACTACGGCATGCGCATCATTG
>JAWAPV010000045.1:0-8889 GCA_038894255.1 Bathyarchaeia archaeon | reverse complement strand
GAAAACGTGTACTAAGGTTCTTGAGGCTAAGCTTAATCACTTTGCCAGTCACTTACGCGCGGTCTCCAAACAGGGAAGCACTAATCGCAATCAGCGCTTTCTGGGGCTTCGCATGGGCCACAGGACAAGCCTCCGTCGTCCCATACCTACTCGACGTCACTCCGGAAGAGCACCGCGGAAGCTTCATCGCAATTTACAACCTGACAATTGGGGTAACCACTTTTTTTGGATCGCTTTTCGGCGGATACCTCTCAGACTACCTCATAGGCATCTACGGATTGATGCTTGGTCTGCAGATAGTTTACGGGCTTTCGCTTGCGGGTAGAACACTTGGCGTGGCCTTGCACTTCACGCTAAAAGAATCGCTTAAGCCGTAATCGGAAAAGGCAAACAGCGCTAAGTCCTGCCTGTTTTGAAATGTTCCCAACCTCTAGGCTCGATAACCATCCTCTTCCTAGCTTTTTCGAAAAAAACTCCTTTCTCCGCAGTCACCTTGCCGATCCGCAACAGCCTACCGCCAACACGCTCAACAGCCCGTCTAGCTTTCTCCCACATACGCGGGTTTATCGTCAAAACAAGCTCATACTCCTCTCCGCCGTAAAATGTCAATTCCATAAGATTCAGCCCGCTTGTTCTTGCAAACGCTTTCGCTTCTTTTGCCGCTGGAAGACAGTCAACAACGAAACCGACGTTGCTTGCGCTCGCAATTTCATGCAAACTCCACGCCAACCCGTCGCTGGAATCAATCGAAGCCGTAACCGCCCCACTTCGCCTCAACACCAAGCCTTCTTTAAGCCGCGCATGAGGCATCAAAACCGAACTGACAAGCATTTTAGAAACTTTCTTTGGAGCTTCAAGCTTGCTGGTCAAGAATTTCAGCCCAGCCGCTGTTTTTCCGAAAAAACCTGTAACCGCGACAAGGTCATCGGGTTTTGCGCCGCTCCTAAGCATCAAAGCGCCACGTTTGGCTACGCCGAAAACTGAAAGGCTAATTACGATGTCTGAAGCTTCGTTCGTGTCTCCGCCAACAACATACGCGCCATATTCTCGTGCGCCAGCATTCAAACCCGCCCCAATGTCGGCAATCTCTTTTTCTGACAGCCCGCTGGGCAACCCAAGCGAAGCAAGAACCGTAAGTGGTTGCACCCCCTTTGCTGCAAAATCGCTGATGTTCATCACAACTGCTTTGCGGGCTGCTTGCCAGAGGCTCATCTGCGGAGGAACATCGGTCTTGCCGACAAGCATGTCTGTTTTCAGAACGGCTAGAACACCACGTCTAAGGTCAAACGCGGAAACGTCGTCTCCGAACGGCACAGCCATCTTCGGCAAATCAAAATTCTTCTTCAGTATTTCGATTATTTCCCTCTCGCCCAAGGCACAAGCCTTTTCTGCGTGTTTACGCTTCAACCACTTTCCCTCTTACAGATTAGCCAAACTTACAGCGCGGTTTAGCCTTAATTTGTTAATCCTTAAATTCCGCAAAACATTTCCTTATTGAGGCTTTGAGGTAAAAAACGTTGCTCAAAATAAGACCTTTCGTTAAAGGGCAAGACGAAGAAACCTACGTAAAAATATTCAACGCAGCCTTCGCAAAGGAGTATGAGGATGTCAGAGCGATAACGCTTGAAGAAATGAGCAAGTTCGAGAAAAGCCCTTCCTACAGCCAAGAAGGCCTTCTTATGGCCGAAATAGACGGGGAACCCGCGGGAATGGTTGACGCTTTCATAGACAAGTTCAGAGAAGAGAAAAAAGGCTTCATCCAAATGTTGGCGGTTCTGCCAAAGTTTAGGCACAAAGGAGTAGCCCGAAAACTCTTTGAAGAAGCCCTCAAAAGCCTAAGACAACGCGAAATGACTGTTGCCGAAGCATGGACGCGAAGCGACAAACAGGCATGCATACACATTTATGAAAGCTTCGGCTTCAAACCTGTGCGAATCATAAGCATGATGCGCCGAACCCTCGAAAACTTGCCCGGCAACATTGGAGAAAACACGGAAGCCTCCATAAAGGAAGTTGCACTAAACAACGAAGAAAACCTTAAACTGCTCAACAAGCTTGACAACGAAACCTTCAAAGAACACTTCAACTTCCGACCCCGAACCATCGAAGAAACAAAATACGCGTTGCTGGAAAACCCGTGGTTCAGCAAACAGGAATGGTTCATCGCCTTCCTAGACGAGCAACCAGCGGGCTTCGTGGGCGCAGTAATTGACGAAGAACTGAATAAGGAAAAGAAACTGCGATGGGGCTGGATATACGATGTGGGTGTTCTGAAAAGCTATAGGAGAAAGGGGATAGGTGCAAGGCTGATGCTTCACGCCATGCAACGGCTTAAGCTCTATGGAATGGCAGACATAGTGCTCTACGTTGACGAGATGAACCCCACAAAAGCTATAAAACTCTACGAAAAACTTGGCTTCAAAACACTGTACAAAGGCATAACCTACCAGCGGACTCTAAACAGCGGTAGATAAACCGCCTTGCGCCAAAAAGTGCGTGTCTGCTTAAATATTTGAGACACAACTTTTCCATTAGCGCGCCTCGGTAGCTCAGCTCGGTAGAGCGGCTGCCTCGTAAGCAGCAGGCCCCGGGTTCAAAGCCCGGCCGAGGCTTTCTAGCTTTGTCATGTTTTGCTGTACGTATGTTGTTCAGGTGAACAGAAATACTTATAATATATTAAGATTTAAGATATTCTCAGTCGAAACCACAGAAGAGGACAAACCATGCGCGGCTTCCACATCCACGAAGAAAAACTCAAATGCCCCTACAAGGGATGCGAAAAAACATTCGAGAAGCCGTCCGTCCTAACCGACACCTCCTCAACACTAAGGCAAACCTACTACGCATGCCCCCACTGCATGTCCAAACTAGACATAATCGTGGAAAACCTAAAAATCGTGGACGTAAAACCAGCCGAATACCCAAAAGTCTTCGACTCCCCAGCCAAATGTGCACGCTACTTCGGCTTCCTCAACACCCTTCCAAAAAACGGCGCAATCCCAGACGAATGCCTCGTCTGCCCCAAAGTGCTCCAGTGCACAGCCAGAAAACAGTAAAAACGCCTAACTCCAAATCAACAAATCTCTTTTAGAGAGAATCTTTTAAATTTCCCTCTCCAAATTGTATTTTCCCTCATAAACACCCAAAAAGAAGGGGCTGTCGGCTAGCTTGGTCTAGGCTTGTAGACTTGGGCTCTATAGACCCCGGTTCAAATCCGGGCAGCCCCATATCAAACAGAACAATGCTGCTGCTACGATGGACAAAGGTCCTGGTGCTGAGTCACTTGTTATGCGAAGGTATATGTCGATAGAAGTTTGTCTTACCATCGTTACAAGCTATATTTACAGGAGTCTTGATTAACATCGGATCTAATCTCCTGAAAACAAAAGTGTTGAAAGGACTGTTTAATTAATCACAAGAATTGTGATCTCTAAACAACGGAAACGTGATCAACGGTTCTTGAAAAATCTGGACGTCTTACCTTGAAAGTTGCAATTGCCAGCAGCGTAGCTGTCAGAAACAGCGGGAGAATGAGAGCTGATGGGAACTCTGGAATCGCCTCTGTGCCTCTGATCTCTATTCTATGAGAGCTGTGGCTGTACTCGATATGAAAGATATGGTGCGTGGCATTTTGTGTTTGCGTGTAGTCTGTTCCATTGGAAAGCATAACACCGTCCTTATACACGGTCATCACGCCCCAAAGTAAGTCTTTTGGAACTAAGACATCACAAAAACCGCTGGTGCCCGTCTGGCCAGTAACATTGAAGTTTATCGTTTTGGCCGTCTCGTTGAACTGAAACTCCGTCACGGAAGAGTTGCTGTCAACACCTACATACCGCCCATAAGACTCGAAGCTTCTAGCGATCACTCTGGTTGGAACAACACGCGGATAGTGATCGATGTTGTTGCCGTTTTCGGTGACGTTCAATTGATTGTCCCAAAATCCATCGCTTCCGGTGATGTTCTGTCCTGGACCTGATAAATTATCAACATCAACGTAGAAATCCCAATAGTTACCCCCATCAGGATATCCGTTATCCCATGCGTTCGGCAAAGTGGAAACCAGCCAAAGACTGCTTTCGACTATGTTGTTTCTGTAGATGCGGTTGTTGGTTGTGTAACCCTCGAAACGGATGCCGCGAAGGTTTGATATTATGTTGTTCTCAGTAATATTGTTGTTCTGAGCATTAGCGAGACATACCGCATCTGCGTTGTTGAATCTAATTTCATTTCCAACTATCAGGCCGCCAGTATGTTCGTCCAAAACAACAGCACCATACTTCCAAACTCCAGAGTAGGTTGTCCCTTGAATGTCGTTTCCAGAAACAACGTTCCCAGCCGAATAATGCAGATAAACAGCTGCTGTTTGACAGTACCGCATATAGTTGCCTGAAATCAAGTTGTTTGAACTCGGGTGCAGGTAAATATTGATTCCGTAACTGCTTGCATACCCGTTCGCAGTCATATTATTTCCAGAAATTGTGTTACCGTTTGAGCTGAGCATCTCAATTCCTCTGTTCAAGCTCTCCGAGATCGTGTTCTGCGAAATCGTGACCTCGGAACACCATCTGAGCATAATTCCGACGTAATTGCTGTCTAGCATGTTAAATCTAACCGTGGTGTTTGTTACAGCGACTAACCCGATTCCTTGCCTCTCGTGAATCATGTTTGCATACTCTACTGTGATCCCGGAACAGCTAACGAGAAAAATGAAACCAGCATTGCTAGGCACAGTCTTGTCGTGTTGATCTACCCAGTAGCAGACTGGTTTTCCATTGACAGTGTTAGAGGAGTCAACATTGTTCAAGTAGTCCGAAACACTTGAACCACCGGAGAGCGATATGCTACACTCGTTATCGGTCAGAGTGTTCGCGCTGAGCAAGTTGCCAGAAGAAAGCCACAAGCCATCGCTACAAGAAGTTATCGTGTTTCCCGAAAGAGTGTTACCGCCAGAACTCAAGACTATACCTTTTCTAAGCTGCGCCACGATGTTGCCTGTAAGGGTCACGTTCGCAGAAGATGCAACTACAATTCCCGATCCTTCCGAATAGACGGTTTTCGTGATGTTGTTGTTTTGGATTATGGTGTTTGCGCTGCCTTGGTGCTCAATGCCCACATAGTTGTTCAATGTGATGTTATTTTCACTGATGACATTGTCTTGTGACCCTGCAGCGATGTCAACGCCATATCCGTCGTTTCCGCTTATCTCATTCTGAGAAATTACGTTTCGCGACGAACCATAAAGCCGAACACCGTAGTAGTTGTTGGCTATATTATTGTTGCTCACTAAACAGTCAGTTGTGGAATACAGTAAAACTCCGTAATACGACTTTGACAAATCTAGGTTCTGAACTGTTATGTGGTCACAACTGATCAATGCCACGGTTGATGCGTCGGTGGGAACCGCCTTTCCAGTTTGGTTTACCCAGTAGTATATTGGTTTGCTTTGAATTGTGTTTGAAGAATCAATGTCTTGAATAAAGTGCAAGACGTTGCCTTCTTCCCCTTCCACAACGAGACCATGCGGATTAACTGTTTCGATGTCACTAACGATACTATTGCTTCGGAGTGTATTCCCCGTGGACCACATAAGCGCAATGCCTCGCCAATTGTTTGCTACAGTATTCCCAATCAGAGAGTTACCGTCTGAGGACGCGATTGCTATGCCGGTGTGAGTGCCACCATGCACAACTCTTGTGACTTCGTTCCATGCAATGCTGTTCCCAGAAGAACTGCTGAGAGCGATGCCGGCTTCAGTGTATTCTATAATGCGATTTTCGCTGATGGTGCAACCTGAGGATTCGGAGATGAATATGCCGTAAGAGCCGTTTTCGGTTATATTGTTTCTGGAAAGGGTAGCGTTTTGGCAATTGGAGATATACACGCTGACGCTGAAACTTTTAAACTGCACATTCCTGACCGTGATGTTGCCTCTTCCTGTTATCGTTATTCCCGTCGAATAGCCTTGAAGCCAGTAGCCTTGTCCATCAAGTGTCATATTATCTCTCTCAATTATGATTCCGTCAGAATCGCTCGTAACGTTACCAGTCAAAGTGTAGTAGTCCCCTGTCCGCTGGATCAGTGGCGTTGAAGGGTCAACACTTCCATCGGCTCTTATGTAGAATGGCCCAGCCGCTTTCACCGGGCCCACATTTATGGACAATAATAATGCAGAATTAATGGCAAGTAATGTGACGAGGAACAACATGAATCTTCTGTTAAGGTTCATGCCTAGCAGATTCTTTTTTAGAGTTTTTATGCCTTATGGAACGCCCTTCTCAGTTTGATAGTGAAAAATGTCCAATTGGCTAAAGAGACCGCTGAAAATGCTTATATCTTCAACCTTGTTCTTTCAAATATCCAAGGTGATGAGGCTCGCCTTTAACCGCCCTTGCTTTGACACTTGCAGGGGCTGATAGCTTCTACAAACATTTAAAACAAGTCGAGTGGGTGTTAGGTTTGCGTGAAGCAGGGCGGTTCTCTCTCCGAGAGAAGGCTACTTTAGATCTTAAGCGGATCGTAGATTATGTTGTGAATCGCCAGAATGATGATGGGGGCTACACTTTCTGTCAAGAAGCTGAATCAAATGCTCAAGACACCTATTACGGGTTGGCTATCTTAGAATTGTTAGGTTCACCCTTTCCTCACCTTGAAAAGACTGTTAGATGGTTGCGAGAGCTTAGCCTCGACAGCATTTACTCCTACTACTACGTTGGCAAAGCTCTGTTAATGTGCGGAGAACGCTTAGATGACAGTTTCAAGAAGTTTATTATTTCAGCTATTCGTTCTATTAGCTATTTTGAAAATGGAGACGTCTACGTTGAGGTCTCGTCAGAGTTTACGACAACTTTGATAACTCTAGAACTTGCCAACATTTTAAAGATAGAATTTGACAGCAACGCAGTAAAAAATCGGCTGTTGCAGTACAGAAATAGGGATTGCGGGTTTGGCGTTCGTCGCCATTCCAATCTAGCTTCAACCTATCATGCTGTAGCTTCTTTAAGCTTCTTGAATCACAACATGAACGACTTGCACTGCGCGGAAGAATTTGTTAGACAATGCGAGAAACCTTATGGCGGCTTTACAATGATCCCTCGTTCTTTTGCACCTTACATGGAGCCCACCTACTATGGAGTTATGACCCTCGACTTACTTGGCAAAAACTGCAGATTCCCATCACAAACAACCGACTTCATACTGAAATGCCAAAGAGCCAATGGGGGATTTGCACGTTCAGACTTGGGTATCTCGACCTTTGAAAACACGTTTCAAGCCGTCAGCGTACTCAGAAAACTCGGGATGATATAAGATGCGCCACGATGATAAAGGCATAATGCAAGTTCACATCTCACAGACGCTAGAGAAAGAAAAGAACTGTTTTTTGTGCCATTTAGAAGGAACATTGGAACAGAGATACGTAGAAGTATATCTCAGCGAGCTTGTCATGGATCTCAAAGCAAGAGAAAAAATCGTTGCAAGCAGAGGCTTCTGCAACTATCATTTTTACAAGATGTTTGTTTCTGCAACCAACCCTGCGAGTGAAGACTGTCTCGGGATGGCTTTGATTCTGAAAAGCGTCACAGGACAGCTTTTAGAAGATGTCAAAGATCAACGGCACATGAGATTTATAGCAACAAAATCATGGAAACTGGACCTGAAACGCTCCGCAGGTTCGATTCGCAACATAAAATTGTCTAAGCCAGTTTCTAATGAAGTCGAGTGCCCCGCTTGTGATCATATCTCAAAAATGATGAGACTCTACATTGAAGAATTTCTGGAAGGGATTATCCAAAATGAAGAAATGTGGGAGCTCTATGACAAGTCTAAGGGCATGTGCATGCCTCATTATGTTATGACCCTTTACATCGCAAACAGTATATCCAACGGAAAGTTTGGGCAAACAATCAAGAAATTAGTCGAAAAACAGATTCAGGCATTGGAAAGGATTCAAAAAGATCTTTCTGAATATATCGAAAAACAGGATTATCGATTTTCAACTAGCGAAAGGGCAAGAACTGAGGAATCTGTTGGAAGAGGCTTAAAGCAGCTTGTTGGAAAACGAGGAATAGAAAAAACTTTAGCGAAAATTCTGAGAACAAGACAGACGGGTTTTCCATGAAGTTGAGCCTAAGCGGGGAACGCAAAAGAAAAGATCAAATCGCATTAGACGTTTTCTTGGATAGACAGACACACAAACTGCTCATGGAATATTGCAGCAAGAACAAGCTTGATCTAGCAACGGGTTTTGTCAAAGCAACTGAGAGAGGCATGAAGTTTTTCAGAGCAGTCTACTATAGAGAGATGAAGCAGGACTATTTGCTGGTTAAAGAACAGGCAGAAGAGTATGAAAAGGATAACAAGCTGCTTCGACAGCTTGTTGATGAAAACGAGAAGTTCAGAAAAATTCTGAATACGTACTTACCAAGAGGTAAAAGGAAGAGAAAATGAAAACTGAAAACAAAAAACAATCCAAAAGTCGGAATCTAGATAACATTATACCAGAATTGCTAGGCATACCTATTCATCTTAAGCTTTCTGTTCCAAGAGATTTTGCTGACACGTTGAAGAAGTTTGTGAAAGACCAAGGCCTCCATCCAAAATTCGATGTTCGAAAAATATTAGAGTATGGTCTTGTTCAAGAATCAGATGAAACGCTTGAAAGACTAGAGAAAGAAAGGTGTCAACCATCTTCAGAAGTTCGCGCAAAATACGCTATAACAAAGTTCAAAGCATACGAAAACCTAATGGATAACAAGGCTCTGACGTTAAAGCTTCAATTCTTAGTTTCAGAAAATGAACGATTAAGAAGGCTATTACATGAAAGAGGCTTGACAGATTCTATTGGAACTGGATGGACTAGAGAGAAAAACGATGGGTTTCAAAGAAAAT
>JAWAPV010000044.1:0-8946 GCA_038894255.1 Bathyarchaeia archaeon | reverse complement strand
AAAACTGTCATTACGACGTGGTCTGCGTGCACGACTGGCTAAGCTGCATGGCCGGCTTAATCATCAAGAACGAGACAAAGACGCCAGTGGTTTTTCATGTTCACAGCACCGAGTGGGGCAGAGCAGGTGGGCCCGGCTCAGAGGTTGTTTCGCATCTGGAGTGGGCAACTGCGCAGACAGCAGACAAAATAGTGACTGTAAGTCACGCCATGCAAGAAGACCTGATACGTCACGGCTGGCCGAACTCCAAGATAAATGTTGTCTGGAATGGCGTTGACCCGAAGCGTTATGACCCGAAAAACTGTAAAGCCGCTGACGTTGAAGCGATACGAAGCAGATATCAAATTAAGCCTGATGAAAAAATGATATTGTTTCTTGGTAGGCTTACGTGGGTTAAGGGAATCACAAACCTAGTTCAAGCAATGCCGATGATACTGGAGCAATACCCGAAAACCAAACTGGTGATTTTGGGTAAAGGCGAACAGCAGAACGACATCATTGAAACCGCAAACAGGCTCGGAATAAACAGCCACATAGCTTGCCAGTTCGAGTTTGTTCCAGAAAACGAACGCATTCTACACTACGCGGCCGCGGACGTCTGCGTTTTCCCATCCACATATGAGCCTTTCGGCATAGTCAGCCTAGAAGCAATGTCTATGGCGAAACCGGTGGTTGTAGGTGCACAAGGCGTTGTAGGCTTTAGAGAGCAGGTCTTGCCTTCTGGACCCGAGCAGAACGGCGTACACGTGAACGGCGCTGATCCTGTGGATATCGCGTGGGGCATAAAACAGGTTTTGGCGGATCCACAAAGGGCTAGAGTTTGGGGAGAAAACGGTAGAAAACGCGTGCTGCAATATTTCACTTGGCGTAAAGTGGCTGAGCAGACGCTTAGAATCTATGAATCGCTACAGAGTCCGCAGGATGCAACTGAACTTCGAACATTGGACCTTGTAGAAAAGGTTGCGAAAAAATAGGGAAAATGTTTAGAGTTTTTCGAGGTTACCGCTTTTTCCAGTGCGACGACTCCTGGAAGTTTTTTGCCCATCAAAAACTCTATGAGGGCTCCGCCGGCCGTGCTTACATAGGAGATTTTCTTGTAAAAGCCGAATTGTTCCAGCGCGCCGATGGTGTGTCCTCCGCCTGCAAGCGAGAAAGCCTTTGATGCTGCGATTTCCGCGAACACTTTCTTTGTTCCAATGTTGAACTCGCTGTTTTCGTAGACACCCATTGGTCCGCTGACGACGATTGACTTGGCGTTTCGGATAATTTTGCCATATTCTTCCACGGTTTTAGTGCCGATGTCCATCATCGAATGGTCTGTTGGCAGCTGGCTGACTGCTATTTCCTTTCTTTTTCCGTTAACTTCCACAGCGACGTCAACGGGCGTTTTGATTTTTTCTGGATACTTTTGTATCAGTTCTTTTATTCCAGCTACAAAGCAGATTAGGTCTTTTTTCTGCAGAAACTCCATGTTGGGTCTGCCGAGGTCGACTCCTTTTGCTACAAGAAACACCTGCCCCACTACGCCTCCAGTAAGCACGTAGTCTGCTATTTTGTTGTCCAGCACATGCTTAGATATTTCAAGCGAGTCGTCGGCTTTGGCTCCGCCTAAAATGAACACGCAAGGCTTCTCAGGCTTTTCAACAACTCGGCTTAAAGACTTCAGTTCTCTTTCCATTATGCGTCCTGCCGCGCTTGGCAAGACTGCCGTGAACCCTATTATTGAGACGTGTGCGCGGTGTGCTGCGGCAAAAGCGTCGTTGACGAAGAAGTCGGCTAGGGGAGAAAGCTCCTTGACGAGTTCTGTTTTTGCGTGGTTTTCCGGCGTGCCTTCTTTTGTTTCTCCGTCAAAATTTCGCACATTGTCCAGAACGAGGATTTCTCCGCCTTTCAGCTTTTTAATTTCCGCTTTGGCTTTTTCTCCAAAAACGTCGTCAACGTATTTTACTGGTTTTTTGAGAACTTTGCTTAAAAGTTCCGCGTGTTGTTTAAGCGGTATAAAGTCTTGGTCTCCCTTCCTTCCCTGATGAGCCAAGACAACGACTTTTGCGCCTTTATCTGCAAGCTCTTTTATTGTAGATTCGCCGTGAGCCCGTATGCGTGTGTCGTCAAGAACCTTTTTGGTGTTTGGATCAACTGGAGAGTTAAAGTCAACTCTGACAAGTACCACTTTGTCTTTTACTTTAAAATTGTCTAAAGTCAAATATTTCGCCATCTTCGCTTCCTCCACTTCTTCTGTAGAAAAGAAAAATGTTGGGGACGGTTAGAAGCCTGCCTTCTTTCCTATTAGCTCGATTAGCTCGGTCATGCGGCATGAGAAGCCCCATTCGTTGTCGTACCACGCTAGCACTTTGACGAAGTTGCCTCCCAAAACCATTGTTGACTGCGCGTCAAAAGCGGCTGAGCACGTGCTGTGCAGATAGTCCTGAGACACGACGGGGTCTTCTGTGTATTCCAGAATGCCTTTCAATGATCCTTCTGCTGCTTTCTTAAACGCGGCGTTGATTTCCTCTTTTGTAGCGTTTTTCTCCAAGACGCATGTAAGGTCAACGATGGAAACGTCGGGCACAGGCACTCGAAGAGCTATTCCGTCCATTCGCCCTGTCAGCTCGGGCAAAACCAGCGTGGCGGCTTTAGCTGCGCCCGTGGTTGTTGGGATTATGTTAAGTGCTCCAGCGCGGGCTCGGCGCAAGTCCGAGTGCACAAGGTCTTGGATTCGCTGGTCGTTCGTGTACGCGTGGGCGGTTGTCATAAAGCCCATTTTTAACCCGAAGTTTTCGTTCAAAACTTTAGCGACTGGCGCCACACAGTTCGTTGTGCATGAGGCATTTGATATTATGTTGTGTTTTTCGTGGTCGTATTCCTTGTCGTTTACTCCCATAACTATGGTGATGTCCGGGTTTTTTGCTGGAGCGGATATTAGCACTTTTTTTGCTCCTGCCGTTAGGTGCGCAGAGGCTTTTTCTCGGTCTGTGAAAAGCCCCGTGGACTCCACAGCAAGGTATACGCCTAGGTCTTTCCATGGTAGCTTCGCGGGGTCGCGTTCCATAAGGGTGCGGATTTTTTTACCTTTTACGATAATGCCATCTTTGTCAGCTTCAACTGGGAAAGGTGCTCTGCCGTGTACTGAGTCGTATTTTAGTAGGTGAGCCAACGTTTTGGGGTCGGTGATGTCGTTTACGGCGACAAAATCTATGTTTGCGTTTCTTTCGATTGCTGCTCTGAAAAGCAAGCGGCCGATTCTTCCGAAGCCGTTTATTCCAACTTTTATTGCCATTTTCTCATTTCTCCATTAACGACTATGTGAGTTTTACATATAGCATTCGCTATTCTAATTAATTTTGTGTTAGGTTTAAGGGAAAAAGGAAGGATGATTTTTAACGAAGTTTCATCAGCACCATTTCTGCCGCAAGCACCATGGGCTCCCAAGTTTCGCATAAGGGCGGCGCGTAGGCAGTATCTGCCTTAGCTAGCTCCCGAACAGTCATCTGCTTTTGTATGGCGAAGCTTATAGCGTTGACGCGTTGGGTCACTTCTTCTCCGCCGATAATCTGGGCACCAATTATCTTTTGCGATTCCTTCTCCACCACAAGCTTCACTTTAATGGGCAAAGCTCCCGGGTAATAGGCAGCCTTCGTCTTCGACGTTATAGTGCCTGTAACGGTTTCTATGCGGGCTCTCTGTGCCGCGGTTTCCGTTAAGCCTGTTGAGCCGATGTCGGTTTCGTAAAGCCTTGAAACGGCTGAACCTAAAACGCCCGTGAAAAGCGCGTATCCGCCGGCCGCGTTTATTCCCGCCACCTTGCCTTGTCGGACAGCCACGGTTCCAAACTGCATCAAAGCTGGCTTCTGGGTGACTATGTGGGTTGACTCTGCGCAGTCGCCTACCGCGTAAACGTCTTTGGCGCTGGTTTCCATGCGGGCATTTGTCTTTATCGCCTTAGTGTCGCCCAGCGCTATGCCCGCGTTCTGGGCAAGCTGTGTGTTGGCTCTGACGCCAAAGGCGCTTACTATGAGGTTAGCGTTATACTGTTGGCCGCCTGCGATGACGCCTTTCGCTTTTTCGTCTCCAATGATTTCCTCAACAGCTTTGCCAACCACGATGTTTATTCCTTTTTCTTGAAGCATCTCCTGCACAGCCTTAGCCATATCCGCATCAAGCATCTGCGGCAACACTTGAGGCAGCATCTCTACAACCGTCACATTCAAGCCCCGCTCTTGCAATCCTATGGCCGTTTCAAGCCCTATGAGGCCCGCGCCCATGACAAGCGCGGTTTTGGCTCCATTTCTAACAGCAGTGTCAATGGCTGCTCCGTCTTCCAACGTGCGTAAAGAGTAGATTCCCTGCTTCTCTTTGCCTTTGATTGGTGGCATAAAGCTGCTGGCGCCCGTGGCAATTATAAGGCTGTCGTAGGTTAACGTTTCAGCCTTTCCGTCTTTTGTTTGAATGTCAACCGTTTTATTGGCGACGTTGATTGCTGTGGCGCGAGTTTCTGTTCGCAGGTTGATTTTCATCATTTGAAAGTATGGCTGCGAAAAAACGATGAGGTTGCTAAAGTTTTCTATGTGTCCGCCTATGACGAAAGGTAGCCCGCAACGGGAATAACCCGGATGCTTCTCGTCGGTCAGCAACGTGATTTCCGCTGTGCGGTCAACTTTGCGGGCTGCTGAGGCCGCGTCTACGCCAGCAGCGTGCGCGCCAATAATGACTATGCGCCTAGGCATTTGGGCTCACTTTTACTTTCCTAGAGTTTTGTGCCATTCAACCGCCTTATCGAAGTCCATGAGGTTGGCGAGTTCTGCTTGCAGGTTTGAGGGTTTGACCACGATTAGCCATGCTTTGCCGTAGGGGTCTTCATTGAGCAGTTCTGGTTTTGACTGAACTTCGCTGTTGACTTCTAAGACTTCTCCGCTCACGGGTGCGACAAGGTCTGAAACTGCCTTGACTGATTCGACGGTGCCGTAGGGGTTGTTTTGTGAGATGGTGGTTCCTGCTGAGGGTAGCTCGGCGTAGACGATTTCGCGTAGTTGTTTTTGTGCGTAGTCCGTGATGCCTATGCGGACTTTGTCGCCTTCGATTTTTGCCCATTCAAACTCTTTGGAGTAGTAGAGTCCTTCTTTTACTTCCGAATCGTTCACTTTCACCATGTCTGATTCACCTATACGTTAAGATGCACATACACTTAGACAAATAAGCCTTTAAAACTAACTGTTCGCGGAAGCTCTATCCAACATGGATGGTTCCGAAAAGATGCTGCAGAAATAAAAAAGAAAAAGGAGCTTGGAAACTACGGGGATATACCGAGTTTCTGGTAAATTCGCGCTTTGCTTTCTTCAACTTTGCCTGCCACGTCGGTAAACAGGTTGTTGCCGTGCGAGTCAATAGCCACCGCAAGCGGCCCGAACTCTTCAGCCTCGAAAATCCACATTGCCTCAGGCATGCCCAAATCCAACCATTCAACGCCTCTGACATTCTTGATGGCTTTCGCAGCTAGGATAGCTGCGCCTCCTGTGAAGGCGCCGTAGACTGCGCCATACTTTTGCATCGCGTCTGTTGTCCGTTTCCCCATGCCGCCTTTGCCTATGACCACTCTGACTTTGAAGTTTTTGATGAACTCGTCTTCGAAAATGTCCATCCTCGTGCTTGTTGTTGGGCCTGCCGCAACCGCAGTCCATTTGTCTCCAACTTTGCTCATAACCGGGCCGCAGTGGAAAACCGCTAGTCCTTCAAGGTTCAGCGGCAACGGCTTTCCTTCTTTGAAGTATTCCAGTGCTCTTCTGTGGGCTTGGTCTCTTGCCGTAACGATTGTTCCAGTAACGTAAAGAACATCGTTAACTTTCAATTTGCGAATATCCTGTTCTGAGATTGGCGTTTTGAGCTTGTATGTTGCCATCTTTTCCACCTCACTTCAGCTTATGCGTCAAATATTCCACTGAGCCGTCCGCGTTGATTCTTGCAGTTGCTCGTCTCGCAGCCCAACAGTTGAAAGCCACTGCGGCAGGGAAAGATGCAGGGTGCCTAAACGCGTAGTCCACATGCACTCCGAGAACCGTTGTTTTGCCTCCCAAACCCATGGGACCGATGCCCGTCATGTTTGCGGCTTCATGGATTTCCTTTTCCAGTTTTGCAAGTTCAGGGTCAGGGTTCGGCTCGTTCAAGGGTCTAAGAAGGCTTTTCTTCGCTAGTTTCATGGCAATGTCAGCGCCGCCTCCAACAGCAATTCCCATAATTGTTGGAGGACACGGCTGTGCACCCGCCTTGATTACGGCGTCGATTGCAAACTTTTTCAGTCCTTTGATTCCTTCGCCTGGCACAAGCATGCCTGTTATGCACACGTTTTCTGAACCGCCGCCTTTCGTCATCACCGTCAGCTCTAGAGTATTGCCAGAAACTATTTCCCAGTTCACGAAAGGTATGTTCCTTCCGGTGTTGTCTCCGCTGTTTTTGCCTGTGAACGGGTCTACCGAGTTTGGGCGAAGAGGAATCTCTTTTGTAGCCTTTCGCACAGCCTCTATAAGGGCGGCTTCGACTTTGTCAAGACCCTTTACGTTCGCGCCAGCTTTTACGTAGAATATGATCGTGCCCGTGTCTTGGCACACAGGAGCCTTGTATTTTTCTGCCAGTTCGATGTTGTCCAAGATTGCTTTTATCTGGGTTTTGCCTGTTTCAGTTTCTTCTTCGTAAGCCTTTTTCAACGCTTGTTTGACGTCTTCAGGCAAGTAGATGACTGCTTGCTTTAGAAGGTTAAAAGCGACATCCTCGATTTTCGCTGTTTCCAAAGTTTTTCTTCTCCTTCCATTTTTAGTAGCGTCTATTAAAAACCGCATACTTATATCTTGTCTATATGCTTAGCCCAAAGCACATGCCAAGCTGTTTCATTTTAACTCGTCTCTCCACGTACTGGCAACCGCGGGGCTTCGCTTGTTTTAAATATGTGCTTTCTTAATTTCTATGGTGCACCGTGAGAAAGGGGGATAAGAGTTTGGCGACAAAACCAGAAGAAACGGTTGACAGCTCTGCTGGCAAGAAGAAGTACGAGTTTCTTGAAGATTTGCCTGGAATTGGCCCAGCAACAGCTCAGAAGTTGAGAGAACTTGGGTATCACACTATAGAGTCTTTGGCTATGGCCACGGCGCGCGAGCTTGAACCTGTAGGCATAAGCGAAAAGAAAGCATTTTCCATCATAGAAACCGCGCGGGCTTCAATTAGTGTTTCCTTCATTAGAGCAGATGAGCTGCTCAGAATGCGTCAGAGCGTTTTGCGGTTGACAACAGGCAGCAAGGTGGTTGACAAGCTTCTTGACGGCGGGTTGGAAACTCAGACCATAACCGAGTTCTACGGCGAGTATGGCAGCGGCAAAAGCCAAATTTGCCATCAACTGTGCGTTAACGTTCAGCTTCCTCCAGAGAGAGGCGGGCTTAACGGCGCCGTGCTTTACGTGGACACTGAAAACACCTTTAGAACCGAGCGTATAGTTTCCATGGCTAAACACCTTGGGCTTGACCCGGAACAGGTGGTTAAAAACATAATTTACGCTGAGGCATACACTTCCGACCACCAGATGTTTCTTTTAGACAACGCGGACGAAGTGATTAAGCAGAACAACGTGAAGCTAATCATTGTTGACTCTTTGACTGCACATTTCAGAAGCGAGTACATAGGAAGAGAAATGCTCGCTTCTAGACAACAAAGATTAAACAAGCACATGCACAAGCTTATCGGATTGGCAAGAGCCTTCAACGCCGTAGCCGTGGTCACCAACCAAGTGATGGCTAAGCCAGACGTGTTCTTTGGAGACGCGATTCACCCCATCGGCGGACACATTGTGGGGCACACGAGCCACACGCGAGTGTATTTGCGCCGCGCCTCGCATGGTCCTGTGCGCATTGCAAGGCTGGTTTCAAGTCCGTATTTGCCTGAAGGAGAGGAAATCTTTAAAATAACGGAAAACGGCATAGAAGACGTTTCTGAAGAAGAAAAGCAGAAACCTCGTGGTCGTTAAGGATGCCCGTGCCTTCAGCCTTGGTCACACGGTACTTCCAGCTCGTAGCAAACAGGCAGTTTACCGAAGCAGAGCGCGAGCTAGAACGGATAAAGCAGAAGATGCAGAAGACTGAGTGGAACCGCGGCTACTTCAGAGCTTTGTATGGTATTTTTCTTTCACGCAAAGCAAACGGGGATTCCTACGCCTTTTTCCCCCAGCTGGATCTTAACGACAAGGCGGCTCTCCATGCGTACAGGCGCGAGTTTCTCGAGCACGTAAGCAACAAGCTTCACGGGGATTTCGACAGAGGCTACTTCTCCGCTTGGGCAGACTGCATGCGGGTCCTAAGCAGAACCAACATAACAACCCCGCAGAAAATGAATGGGATAATTATTGGAAACGAGAAAATTGAGACTTTGAAAACAGACAAAAGCCAAGCTACCATGGAAAACTTTCTAAAAGAAGAAAACTAGGCTAAAGGCGGTCCCACAAGTATAGTGTAAATCATAACCCAAAAAACCAGCCAAGAGATGAAGTATATGCCTATTCCTGTTGTTACAAGTTTCTGGGGTTTCTGAACCATATTAATGAACTTTGACTTTATCGGGTAATACGAGAGCATGTAGATGACTAGTGCTATTGATGTGCTGTTAAAGAAAAGGGTAATGTCTGTTGGAAATCCTTCCTCGAGCGAAGGTGAAACAGGAATTTGGCCTGCGGCTACAGCGTAGCCTATGCATACAAGCGCTGCGACGAAGCCTAGAGCTAGTCTTATCCAATAAACTTTCTCAAGAGGCTTGAGTTCCCTCATTTTCCTTTCAGCCTTTTTAGAGTCTAATATTTTGAGGCAATTTAAAGTTGCCTATTTATAAAAACCTACAGCATATGTCTATCTCGTGATAACCGTGCCTAAAAAAGAGTTCACCAGCTTCGACGTTGCCGCGGTTGTTCAGGAGCTAAAA
>JAWAPV010000043.1:0-9167 GCA_038894255.1 Bathyarchaeia archaeon | reverse complement strand
TGAAAACGAATCTTATTAGGTAATAGTCGAAGCGCAGTGGAGTTTTCTTTTCTTTGTCGTTCTTGTAGTAGCATATTGCGCACAGGAAATCCATTGTCTGCATGGACTGTTTTTGGACGGCAGCAGTTGCTTTTTTTGCCTCTTCTTCGTCGAGGTAGTTGAAGCTGTTTGCTTCTGCCAAGCCAAACTCGAATTTCACTGTGCAGTTTGGTATAGATGGGTCAGTTACTGCGTCTAGGCTGAAGGTTTCCGTGTTTAGCTTCTGGAAGGTTTTGATTAGGGTTTGCTGTGTTTTTTTGCTGGATGCCAGCATGGTTATGCGGGCTATTGTATGAAGGTTTTCTGGGAAGTTTTCGTATGTTCCAAGCGGCATGGCTGGTTCCGTGTTAGAGTTTTTTTGCTTTGCGTGTTTTTTCGAGGGTTTCAAGCAGCCCTGCTAATGTTGCGCCAAGTTTTTGCAGTTCTTCAGGGTTTTGCTCGTTCTGTATTCGCTCTTGGATTTCCTGCACTTTCGCTATGAGAGTGGCTTCCAGCGTGCTAAGCGCCATTGCCTGTGTGATTTTGGCTTCTTCGCCTTCTTTGACTATCACCGCTTTTTTCTCGCATTTTGCGCACCATAGTTCTTCGGTTTTTAGTCTGAAAATTGGCGATGCGCACACAGGGCATGCCAAGTCTGTGAGTGTTGCGCCTTGGCGGAGAAGGTCTGCCATGCGTTTTATGTGTGCGTCTCTGTTGTTTTGGTTCGGCAAGTTTTAAAACCTCAAAGTAAATAGGTAGGAAGCTTGTATAACAAGGTTATTGCCGCAAAGATGGGGTGTGGCTGATGGTTAGGAAGAAGAAGATGGAAGAGTATGAAGAGCGAATAAAGCAGGCGCTTGCGGTTCTTGGTGCGGTTTCTGAGGATACAACTACGCCGAGGAACATTAGGAGAACCGCGAAAGACGCGATGGACGTGTTACAGTCGAGTGAGTTCACAGTTGCGGTTCGGGCGGCGAACGCGGTTTCTTTATTAGATGAGATTTTGCAGGACCCAAATATGCCACAGTATACGCGGGTTAAACTGTGGAACGTGATGAGTTTGATAGAGGCTATTAAGGATTGAGGGCCCTTCTTGTGTTGTTGATACAACTTGTCTATACAGTTTGAGGTTGGTGTTATGAAGGCTTTCAGTTATAGGGATGTTGAAGCGCGGGAAAGCGGTGAAGGCTCCTCGAAAGTTAAGGTGCGGTGGCTTATCACGAAGGAGATGGGGGCTCCCAACTTTGCCATGCGCCTTTTTGAGGTTGCAGCCGGCGGTTTCAGTCCCTTGCATTCGCATGCTTGGGAGCACGAGGTTTTTGTTTTGGAAGGCAACGGTGTGGTGGTTACCGAAGAGGGAAACAAAAGAATTGGAAAGGGAGATGTGGTTTTCGTTGCGCCTAACGAAAAGCACCAGTTCAAGAACAACAGCGGCAAGCCTCTGAAGTTTCTATGCATCGTGCCACACAAGAAAGAATAGCTCGCTTAATGTTGCATGCTTGTGTGCTAAGCCAAGTTTTTCAACACAAATATATGCCAGTGGCTACACTTAGTTGTGCGTTTCGGGGTGGGAGCAAACCCATTGAAGTACGACGTAATAATCGTGGGCGCAGGCCCCGCAGGCATATTCTCGGCGCTGGAGCTTACAGAAAAAAACAACTTGAAAATTCTCATGTTAGACCGTGGCCCAGACATAAACCAGCGCAAATGCCCTTCAAGCCGAGGCTTCGAATGTGTCCACTGTGAACCGTGCAGCGTGCTTTCTGGCTGGGGTGGGGCAGGCGCCTTCAGCGACGGCAAACTTACGTTGTCAACAGAGGTAGGCGGCTGGCTTAACGAGTACGTTTCAACCAAGGAACTTGAAAAGCTCCTCGAGTACGCCGACGGCATTTACCAGAAATTCGGCGCAACAAAATACACCTACGGTGAGGACGCGGAGCGAATCGACGACATAGAGAGGAAGGCGCAGCTGGCAGGTTTGAAGCTGGTTCGGCAGAAAATCCGCCACATGGGAACCGAATGGTGCGCTCAGACTCTCCAGAAAATGCGCCAAGAACTGAACAGCAAAGTCGAATTTAAACCCAGAAAAAACGTTAAAGGCCTTATCGTCAAAAACGGCGCCGTCGAAGGCGTCGAAACTGAAGAAGGCGAAAAGTTCTTCGCAAAATACGTCATAGCGGCGCCCGGAAGAAGCGGTGCCGAGTGGCTTCAAACCGAAGCCCAAAGTTTAGGGTTGAAAACTCTGAACAACCCGATTGACATCGGCATACGAGTTGAAGTCTTAGCATCCGTGATGGAAGAACTGACAAGCGTGCTCTACGAGCCAAAATTCATCTACTACTCGCGGTCTTTCGACGACCAGCTACGCACCTTCTGCGTAGCCCCATACGGACAAGTCATAACCGAATCCTACGACGGCGTGCTAACAGTCAACGGCCAAAGCTACGCGGAACAGAAAACCGAAAACACGAACTTTGCCATCCTCGTAAGCACCTCCTTCACCGAACCCTTCAAGGAACCGATAGCCTACGGAAAATACATAGCCCGCCTCTCAAACCTCCTCGGCGGAGGCGTAATAATCCAACGCTTAGGCGACCTCGAATCAGGCAGAAGGTCAACACCGGAACGCATCGCCCGAAGCGTAGTAACCCCAACATTAAAGAACGCGACACCAGGCGACCTAAGCTTCGTTTTGCCCTACAGGTATCTTGCCGACATACGCGAAATGATTCAAGCGTTGGACACGATTGCTCCGGGAATCCACTCGCGGGACACGCTGCTTTATGGCGTTGAAGTGAAATTTTACTCTTCAAGGCTACAGCTAAGCAACTCTTTAGAAACCAAGATTCACAACCTTTTTACAATAGGAGACGGCGCCGGCGTCACAAGAGGACTCATCCAAGCATCATCCTCAGGAATCATCGTCGCGCGGGAAATACTGAAACGCGAAAAAGCCAAGGTGTAGCGCCATGGCGATAGTTGACAAGATAACATGTTCCCATTGCGGCGCGCCTCTACCGTTTGAGCCAGGCGAGATTCTAGCTACGTGCAAATATTGCGGTTACACTGTGGTTGTGGAAACGGGCAAAGACTTCACGTTTGAGCATTCAGTGCTGCCTAACAAGTATGACGCTGTTCAAATTGAAAGCGTGGTTAGAGGTTGGATGGGCTCTGGCTTTCTTAAGCCGCCTGATTTGGCGCGGAAATCGAAAATCCTGGAGAAAGTTTTGGTTTATTTGCCTTTTTGGGTGGTTTCAGTAGAAGCAAAAAGCGCTTATAAGGGAATTTTTGAGCGCATCGCCCCCGCGATAGTTAAGGAAGGAAAGGTTGAGAAGAAGTACGACTGGCTTGTTCTGGCGAGAAAAGCCACGCAGTTTCCGACAAGAGAATATGATGTGCCTCTTCAAGGCAAGGTTCCCTATGATTTCAGAAAAATTGAGGCGTTCGCCAAAGTCTTAAACAGTGAGGTGAGTCAAGCAGAAGCCATAGAGCTTGCGAGACAGCAAATTGAGGAGCATCACCGCTATCTGCTGCGGGAGGACGTTGACAGAATAGTTGAAATAAAAACGGAAATTGACGTAAGGCAGATCGTCTATTTGCATGCGCCAGTTTGGTTTGTAAAATACGAGTATAAAGACAAAGTCTACCAGATGCTGGTGGACGGCGCAGCGGGAATAGTGATAAAAGGAGAGCTTCCCCCGCTTCGTTTCTAAATGTTTAAAGAAACTTTAAAAGCTACCCTTTATTTCAGTTGTAAACCCGAAAACAAATAGGAGATAAAATGTTCGTGAGTGGAAAAACAGACGTTTATGATAAGGCTAAAAAGCAAATGCGCCTCTCGGAACGCCTAGTGGCTGCTCTGCCCGGTTTCCGCGGCTACAAAGAAAAGGAACTGCGCAGAGAATCTGACAAGCTTATCAGGAATTATTTGGCTCAAAAACTTTCAACAGCCAAAAGTAACCTCAAAACCGTTTTCCAGAAGCTTTCCGACCGCAGAGCACTTGACGTCATAACGGACATGGACAGGCTCGTTGCAAAGTTCGACCGAGTAGTGGAAAAGGTGAACCACGCTTCTTACGGCTATGCCGGCTTTTTCAACATAGTCAAAATCGAGGAAGCCGCGCTTGACAAGATGACCGAGTTTGACAATCAGATGGTAGACGAAATTGACAGCATACTTCAGAAAGTTGAAGCCTTCAAGGCAGACGTGATGAAACAAGAGTTCACCAAAACAAAGGAACACATACAAACACTCACCGAAGCCATAGAAGCCTTCGAGGACGCCTTTGACAAACGAGCCCAAGTAATAACGGGGGTGATTTAAAATGCCACAAGTCATCGAATGGAAAAACCCGCGCCAAGAAGACATAGTTTGGCGCTACCCAGACGAAGAAATAACTTGGGGAGCCCAGCTAATCGTACACGAATACGAAGTTGCAGTTTTCTTCAGAGACGGCAAGGCCTACGACATTTTCAACGCTGGAAGACACACGCTGACCACGCTGAACCTTCCTCTGCTGACTGGCCTGCTCTCGCGCATTGCTGGCTTTAAAGAAAAACCCTTCAAAGCCTCAGTGATTTTTGTTTCAACCAAAGTCTTCGCGGGAAAATACGGCACACAAGCACAGACCACCGAGCTAGCGCCGCTCAAAGTTTACGGCTCCTTCTGGTTCAAAGTTGAAAACCCACAGCTCTTCGTGAACGAGGTAGTCGGCGGACAAAACGCCTACTCAACCGAAGACGTAAACAACTACCTGCGGGGATTTCTAAACGAGAAAATCATAGACGAGCTTTCACGCTATGACCTACTCACGGTTTTCACAAGACTCGACGAAACCTCAGTGCTAGTCAAAAACGCCATCCTAGACTACTTCAAAAGAGTCGGCCTAGACCTAACCGACCTAAGGTTCGAAGGCATAGACACCACGCCAGAATACCGTGAACGACTGTTCTGGCTAAGGACAGGAAGAGCCACCCCAGAAGAAGTGCTCCGCATGGAAACAGTCAAAAAAGCCGCAGAAGAACTCGGCAAATCCCCAGGCGCAGGACTTGGAACAGGAATGGTTCTCATTCCGCAAGTCATGACGCCCACGGGCCCAGCACAGGCCCCTGCCGCCGCGCTGGTCATATGCCCAAAATGCAACGCAAAGATTCCAGCTACCTCTAAATTCTGTCCCGAATGCGGAACCACGATAACTCCGCCTTCCGAAGGCACAGTGGCCTGCCCGAAATGTGGTAAGACTATTCCCTCAACTTCAAAGTTCTGCCCTGAGTGCGGCGCGAAAATCTAGCAAAGCAGAGGCTGAAAAGGCATGTCGGACAGTGAAAGGCGGAATTTGCTTTCCATCGGCGCTTTCCTGCTGATAATCGTGGTTACCATACTGCTTTACCAGCCGCTACAGATAATAAGAGATTGGGTGCTAACGATCCCTATGGTAATTTTCCTGTCGGGCTGCTGGCTGCTTGTTCTCGCCGGAATGCGGGCATCTAACCCTCAGAAATACGAGCGCGGAGCATTCAGCACCCTCGCTTTCGGCCT
This sequence comes from Bathyarchaeia archaeon, assembly GCA_038894255.1. Classification (GTDB taxonomy): domain Archaea; phylum Thermoproteota; class Bathyarchaeia; order Bathyarchaeales; family Bathycorpusculaceae; genus JAWAPV01. Next base: position 3,610 of record JAWAPV010000043.1, on the reverse strand, counting down.
CTTGCTGGCCGCAGTTGGCGGCGCATGGTTCCTCTACGACTACGGCTGGTACTACTCCGTTGTCCTCGTACTTGCCACACTTGCCATATTAGCAACAGCCGCAGCGACAAAACGCAAGTAAAGCCTACCTTATCCCCTTTTTATCGTAAACTCTTTTTATCCTCTTTTTAGTATTAATGTGCAGGGTTGCTCGTTCAATGAGTGAGAAAATAATCGGCCGAGGCACATGGTACGACAAGATGGCTGCCAAGATTGTGGAGCGGGAGCAAAAGCTGGGAAGACGCCTTGACCTTATAAGAACCGAGATGGGGCTGGGAGCCTCAGGCTTTCCACACATCGGCAGTCTGGGCGACGCCGCTCGAAGCTTTGCTGTAACGTTAGCCTTGAGAGAACAAGGTTATCGTTCAGAACTCGTTGCCTTCTGCGACGACAAGGACGGGCTTCGCAAGGTACCCGCGGGACTGCCAACGTCGCTGGAAAAGTATTTGGGGTTTCCAGTCACAAGCATTCCAGACCCGCTGGGCTGCCACGAAAGCTTCGGCAAGCACATGAGCTCTCTGCTCCTTGACGCCCTTGACAAGTGTGGTATCGAGTACCGTTACATGTCGGCAAAAGAGGTTTACGAGAAGGGAATGCTCAACGAAGAAATCCGCCTATTGCTGTTGAACGCGCGACGCGTTGGCGAAATCGTAAAGGAAGAGGTTGGGCAGGAACGGTACACCGAAGTACTGCCCTACTTCGCGGTGTGCGGCAACTGCGGACGCATATACACTACCAAAGCCTCAGAGTTCCTTCCAAAAGAGGACAAAGTGGTTTACTCCTGCGAAGGCATGGAAATCAAAGGCAAGTGGATAGAAGGGTGCGGCTACAAGGGCGAGGCAGACATCCGAAAAGGCGAGGGGAAACTTACGTGGAAGGGCGAGTTTGCAGCTCGCTGGAAGGCGCTGGACATACGCTTCGAGGCGTATGGCAAAGACATTGCCGACTCGGTGAAGATAAATGACAGAATTTGCCGCGAAATACTGGAGTATGAGCCGCCCTCACACGCCATGTATGAGATGTTCCTTGACAAGAGTGGGAAAAAAATTTCCAAATCAACAGGAAACGTGTTCACCCCGCAAGTCTGGTTCCGCTACGGCTCGCCCCAGTCGCTGCTTCTGCTGATGCTTAAGCGTTTTGTCGGAACCCGCACCCTAGACGTGACCGACATTCCGACCTACATGAACGAGCTAGACAGCTTGGAAGATGTTTACTTCGGAAAGAAGCAAGTTAAAGACGAACATGAACGGGCGCGACTTAAAGGTCTTTATGAGTACTGCTGGAACCTAAAACCGCCAAGAGAAGCCGCCATACACGTGCCTTACAATCTGCTTACTTTTCTTGTGAAAATGGCGCCAAAAGGCAACGAAGAACAGTTTGTGGCGGAAAGACTAAGCAACTATGGTTTGCTGGCAAAGGGCCAAACCGTCAACGAGGATCTGCGGAAAAGAATAGGCTACGCGCAGAACTGGATTAGGGATTTCGAGGAAATAAAAGAAACCTCGGTAACCCTAAGCGAAGAAGAAAAAAAGGCTTTAGCTGAACTTGCTGAAACTCTGGAAACCGAAGACGAAGCCGAAAAAATACAAAACGCCATATTCAACATAGCCAAAAAACACTCCCTACAACCAAGCAACCTCTTCAAAACACTTTACACCATACTAATCGGCGTGCCGCAAGGACCACGACTCGGACCATACTTGCTGGCAATGGGAAAACAAAACGTCATAAACGCCCTGAAAAGAGCATTAAGCTGAAGCCCACTGTTGAGTAAACCCTTTTATTACGAGTGCAGTATTTCTCGTGCACGAGGGCCCGTAGTCTAGGCTGGATTAGGACACTGGCCTGCGGAGCCGGAGATCCTGGGTTCAAATCCCAGCGGGCCCGCCAAAGACGTATTGGCTTCAATGCTTGACAGCTGTCATTTCACTGCTGCAACACAATTCTCTTTGGTGATGTGAACTTCTCTAAACCCGACTTCTCTTAGTGTCTTATTAAAATCTTTGAACGTCCACTTAATTCTTGGATTCATAATGGAGGCTATCTCCGCTCGTAGCAATTCTTGCTGTTCAATCAGGAAGATGTTGTTTTCAAGAATGCCTTCCGGAGTTTTTTCTGCAACTTTAATGCGCGTGACTTTCACAAAATCTTTTTTGTAAGGCGGGTCTACGTCAAAGCGCTTACTCTTTTTCCACTCTTTTTCAATCATCTTTTTCAAATCCTTTTCAGACGTGGCTACAAAAACGAATTTTCCATCGTACTTAAGTACAGAGTAAATACTTTTAGCTGCTGCTTTCAGGCATTTGTACGTACTTATCTCATCAAAATTGTCGCTCCAAACGCAGTCGTATCTACGCCTGCAGTTTTCATTCAATTCTTCATAGCGTGAACGGAAAAATCTAATCTTAACTTTCTCGTCTTTAGCTAATTGAGGTGCATATTTTATTGCAATAGCACTGGCATCAGAACCTTCAACTTCATAGCCTGCCTTAGCAAAAAGAACTGTCTTGTAACCTAACCCGCATGAACAATCTAAGATTGATTTAATCTTCAATTTGGAGAGTAGAGGAAAAACCGGTTTCAAGGCAAGTTGCTCCTCTTTCCAATATTCGGCTTCCCAAACGTCTCGTGTGAACCATAACCACTTCCAAAGAACGTCCCAAGCTTGTGATTCGTTTGTATAAAGAATTTCTACTTTAGTCACGATACAAAGTTAGTCCGAACCTATTTAATAATCTAATTAATCAATCAAATCTGCAGAGAACATTTCTGTAAATATTCAGTAGAGGGAATTTAAACGAAGGTTAAGACCTATCAGAGCCCAACAATGTTTAGAACGGATTTTCGTTTTTAAGGCGCCTTCAAAAATATATATTCAAACTTTTTCTATTTCCAAACTTGAAGGAGCGCTGCTAGTGTCGTCGCTAAAGCGTTTGAAAAAGCTGTCAATGCATGTTTGCGGTGACAGCGGACCATTTGACGAGTTTAACCCATCTTTTGTGGCAAGGCAGAAGCTGGGGCTCGAATTGTTGTACGTGCTTAACAGAAAACCAATGAACGTGGCTGACGCTTGTTCCGCTTTGAAAACTGGTCGGAAACGAGTCACTGAGCTTCTGAACGGCTGGGCTAAGATAAACGCTGTAAGGGAAGAATCAGGCGTTTATTATGTGAATTTTGCCATATTCACGAAAGAAGACTTGATGGTTTTAGCCAGAGCAAGCGAGAAGATAGCACGCGAGTTAGCCAACAGCATCAATAACCACGCCGACAAAATAGTTTCTTTGGCAAAAAACTTCTCAGCGGCAACGCAGGTACAGACTGGAAAACTGCTTTTTGCCGCGGTGGGATGTTTCATACTTGATTGGTTGGGCTTAGACACGCTTGAAGAAGAAAAGCTGATTATAAAAAGTAAACCGCAACCCGGCAACAGAAAATACATACTTTTCGCGCGTGAAGAAGTAGACCAGAAAACAGCCTTGCAGCTTTATGACCAAATGTACTGGGGCAGCCACAGCGACGAGTCGGATGGTTATATTTTCACGAGTTTCGGCGACCATTGCGGAACGCGATA